>CAYYLA010000005.1:19363-26946 GCA_964441785.1 uncultured Candidatus Cloacimonadota bacterium
GGGGCACCACGGTGGTTCTGCACGCTGTCTCTTGCCTGCAGGAACACCAAATCCTCAGTTCCTGGTGTGAAATGGAACAACCTGGAAGAAATCCCGGTTTGGCCGCCAAGATTCTCCTGTGGGATGAATCCAATATCATGTGCCGCGGTTATGTCTTGCACATCAATTTTACCAGTATAGGTGTCAACAATCAGATCAACAATCTGACAACCATACACGTAGGTGAAATATGCGTGGCCTTGTCCTGTTTCTTCTTCCCAGCTAACCTCAGGTGATTTAAACCATCCATAAGCAGAAAGATTCACTCCATCCCAATATGCTTTTTCACATGCTTCTTTAAAGGCAATTTTTTTATCTGGATTGGCTACATTATATATAGTATGATTTTCCCAACAGGTCTCTTCCAGGTTGGATACCCCAAGATTTTCTTTGATAGCAGAGAATATCCTGTTCTTAACTTCTTCTGCCGCTAGTTGCGTTGCTGATCCACCCATGATAGTACCTCTGGAGGCGACTGTGGGACCACCATCTGTAATATTAGCTGTTTGTGGTGTTAAGAATACGACATCATCATGAGATACACCCAGAATCTCTGCAATGATAAGGGCAAAGGTTGTACGCATACCCTGACCATTCTCGTTCATGCCAGTCATAAGGTAGATACTTCCATCAGCTTGGACACTTACGATGGCCGAGGTAGCATCCGTCCCTTCTGCACCCAGAGAACATCCTCTGAAGCTGCAGGATAAACCGATACCTTTTTTGAATCGTTCGGATGTTTCATTTTCCTCTGCATACTGTTTGTATTTTTCTTCATAGTTGCTGGTTTCTATTGCCTTGGATATTACCTCGTTAAGGGATACAACATGATCTTGGAGGGTTTGACCACTGGCTGTGGTACTGCCTGATTTATAACCGTTGATCTGTCGAATTTCGATTGGTGAGATCTTACATATATCTGCTATCTCATCCATAAGGGATTCCTGTGCAAAAATAATCTGTGGTGATCCAAAACCACGAAAAGCTGCTGTGTAACAATTATTTGTATAGGCCGCCTTGACATCTGTGTGCACATGTTCTATCTCATAAGGGCCGGTAGCCTGAACAACAGAACGCCAGGTGACAAAGAAACTCTGTGATGAATAAGCACCACTGTCTGCTGTCAAATCAATATCCATGGCTATAAGTTTACCATCATTATTAAAGCCTACTTTGTAATTTAGCACATAGGGGTGTCGTTTATAGCTCTCTTTTAATGAAGATTCACGAAGATTAGTCAATTGAACTGGTTTATCTGTTTTCAGACAGAGCAATCCGGCTCGACAGGCCATCATGTTAACACCATCATCTTTACCACCAAAGGATCCACCAAGGGTTGTTCCATGAATATTAACCTGGTTCAATTTGAGATTCAGGAATTTTGCAACCTGTTTCCTTGTGGTAAAAGGATTTTGTATTGAACCGTAAACATTTACACCACCCGATACATGATCCGGTGTTACGGTAACAGATTCCGGTTCGATATAAGCATGTTCCTGAAATCCTGTTTTAAAGGTGCGCTCAATAACATGATCAGATTCCTGGAACCCTTTCTCGACATTACCTTTGATAAGAGGATAGTGAACTACCAGGTTGGATTTAAATTCAGGATGAACCAATCTAGTATTTTGTTGTAAAGACACTACCGGATCAAACACTCCATCAAGTTCCTCGTAGGTTACCTCGATTTTGTTAACGGCATTAACCGCCTGTTGATAACTGTCTGCTGCTACAACGGCAATAACATCACCAGTAAAAAAGACCTCATCATTAACCAATGCATATTGATCGGCCCTGATTGGTCCAAGGCGTTTTTCACCCGGTATGTCATCATAAGTAGCAATAGATTTTACACCCTGGGATTTCTCAGCCTCTGTCAGATCAATCGATAGAATTTTCCCGGCAGGAATATCAGCATATCTGCACGCACAATACAGCATACCCGGGAAAAGTAGATCTGCACCATATAACGCTTTACCAGTTACCTTCTCCTTTCCATCAATTCGTGTTACGTTTTTTCCAATAATTTTTAATTCTTTTGTTTTCATCTTAACCTCTTCTATAACTTACTAAAAAAACATTCATCCCTTTTTATCGTCAAATATATTTTTAGACAGATACCTTCCAGGCTGAGAGAGTTTAAACATCTCTTTGGTCTAACATCCTCTTTTTCTTGAGGTTAAAGAGGAGATTAACTGTTTTGTAATATGAATGACTGAGGTTCTGTATAATTGATATATTAAAGTGCATGAGAGAATAGTTCTATACATAATTATTCAACTTAAGCTCAAATTATTGACATGATCTTATCCATAAGATAAATTGTTTTTTCAAGTTTTTGGAGGGAAAATGAAAAAAATCACTGTAATCATACTAATGATGATCACAACGATTCTGGTTGCTGATGTAAGACTTATAACCATGAGCGAGAGTCAAATTATTTACAATATCTCGATTAATGTAGAAACAGAAGATGGTGGTGATTTCACTGAGATAAGTGCAGATGGATGGTTGAATACAGACGAGCCAGGTGCACCTCAATTACCTGTAAAGATTCTTAATATTCTGATTCCTGATAATGGTAGTCTCCAGATGTCGATATCCAATATTGAGACCAGAGAACTAATGTTAGAAAAGCCGATTATCCCAGCACCTACGGTGGAAGTTAGCGATCTAACGCATGCGTTTAAGTTCATAATGAACGATGATTTTTATAAACGAGGTGCAGAGCTGGTAGAAGTGGGTGAGGTACAACGTTATAGATTCTATGAGTTTGTTCCATTAACGATTAATCCAATCCAATTGGATTCTCACGGAGATAAAATGGTGGTAACAACATCATTTGATTTAACAATAAATATTGATGGTGATACCTCAAGAAATATCGTTGTAAATGATACCTTCAAATCTATTGAAAAGAAGATGTTTGCCAATTATTCCATAGGAAAACATTGGCAGAGCAGACCTGATTTTAACCTGGATGTTATACCTTTTGATGCATCAGATTACTGGTATAAAATATCGATAAATCAAGATGGGTTATTTGTGTTATCAAATGATATGCTTTCTCAGATTCCTGATTATTTGAATCCAGAATCTGCTGTGTTATATAGCTATGATGTAATTTCCAGTGGTGAAGAGAATGATATCCGATTGAAGCAAATCCCGCTACAATGGGATTCTGTAGAAAAAGGAAAGATCTCGGCTGATGATAAGGTTTATTTCAGATATGATGATTATATTGTATTTGATGAAATAAAAACATTATGGTTATCTTTTGGGTTTGAGCCTGCTGATGGAAGACCAGGGTCATTTGATGAGCAAGAAGCTCTTATCCCGACATCTTTTGAAGTGGTTGAAGCTCCCGGTTTTGATAAATTGAGGGATTCTGCTCAGGTTGTGATAATCTATCCTGAAGAGTTCGAGAACGAAGCAGAAGAATTAAGTCAGTTTTATCTGGAAGATTTTGGCTACTATTCTATACTTAAGGATCAGCAAGACATTTTTACCGAGTATAGTGGTGGTTCTGAAATACCACAAGCATTGAAGAGTTATCTGCAGGCATTATGGAGTTCTGCACACGGAGAAGCATTGGAATATGTGATCTTGCTTGGATCCGGTACTAATAACTGGGCTGGAAATACCGATAAAAATAGAATCATCACTTACAGTACCAGTGATGCCAATTTCGTTTCCTTCAGCTCTGTTTATCCTGATCTTATTATTGGACGATATCCGGCTCAAAATAAAAGTGATCTTCAGTTTCTGATCGAGAGAACCAAGACTTATGTAAGAGAACCATTGTCGGGTTGGTGGAGAAATAAACTGCTGATTATGGCTGATGATGAGAATAAGGATGCTGGTTTAGAAGGAACTACGACCAATAGTGGTTTGAATCATACGAATCTGGCTCAGGAAACAGAAGATCTGCTTAGTGAAGGGATCTGGGTAGACAAGGTTTTGGGTCTGGAATATGATTTTGATGAATTTAACAGTAAACCTGATGCCAGAGATGCCATGGTTGCCAGTGTTAATGAAGGGCGATTGATCTGGTATTATATCGGCCATGGAAATCCAGATGTTTTAGGGGATGAGGAGTATTTCCGCGGTTCGCAGCATCTGCGTCTACTTGATAATATCGAGCATCTACCTCTTTTTATAGCTGCATCTTGTAGTGTTGGTGAGTTCGATTCATCTGATTTCGATTGTATAGCCGAACGAATTTTGTTTCTTGATAATGGAGGTTCTGTTGCCTCTCTTGCAGCAGCGAGAACCTGTTCTGGAACAGCTAATACGTCAATTATGAAAGAGTTTTTGACTACTTGTATTAATAATTATGAGAATATTGGATATTCATTGATGGCAGCAAAAGTACTCAATCCATATACTTCAACAGGAAAACTTTATAATCTTTTGGGTGATCCCATTATCAGTGTGGTTCCACCTAGAAGAACGGGACATATCTATAATATCCCTGACAGCTTACGAGCACGTCAAACCTTGGCAATAAATGCTGATTTCGAAGTAGATGATATTATATCCAACCTTGGAACAGTGGATGTTTTTGATACCAAGAGTGATGTACATTATTCTCATACGATAGGAGAGCAAACCTATGAGGTGGATTATTCGGTAAATGGTAATAGCTTCTTCAAGGGTGATGTGGAAATCGACAGTAATATTTATGAATCTACTTTTATTGTACCTGATGATGTACATAATGGTAGTAATGGTAGAATTATAACCTATGTCTGGGATGATTTAGGCGGTGTGGACTATGTAAATTATTATGCTGGTATAAAACTCAGTAAAAATCCAATTGAGGTAGAGAGCCTTTCACCTCCCGATGTAAATATCTGGATGGAGTCTCGTAAATTTCAATCGGGTGATTATGTATCAACTAATCCAGAGATGATTGTTGAGGTTTCTGATGAAAATGGTGTAAACATTCTAGGATCAGCCGGGCATAAGATTCTGGTAATAGTTGATGATAGTTTGGAACCTATTGATGTAACCTCCAGTTTTGTTTATTATAGCGGATCTCATACAACGGGTGAGTTAAGGTGGCGTTTGTCAGATCTGGAAGAGGGATCACACACATTACAGTTAGTGGTTTTTGATAATCTAAACAATCCAACAGTTGCTGAGGTTGATTTTATCTCCAGAAAAACAGGGGATGTGGCTATTGAGGATCTTTTACCTTATCCAAATCCGATGAAAGACGATGGTTTTTTTACCTTTGTCTTAACAGAATCAGCAGATGTGACGATATCGATTTTTACCATAACAGGGCGCAAAATCAGGACGATAAAGCAGGTCTCCTGTGAAGCAGGATACAACCAGATTTACTGGGATGGAAAGGATGGAGATGGTGACAATATAGCCAACAATACTTACTTTTATAAAGTCAAAGCAAAAGGAATAGAGACAGGTAAAGGGTCAGAAAAAGTAGGTAAGGTAATAATTTTAAAGTAGATAGTTGACAAGAAAGGAGAGGTCAATTTTTTTTGTACATCTTTATAGAAAAAAGTGAAAATGTAATAAATTGGGGGAATAATGGAAAAAATTAGAAATATCGCTCTAGTAGGAGCTAGTAGTGCAGGAAAAACTAGCTTAGCCGAACAGATCCTTTTCAATGCAAAAGTAATTAATAGAGTTGGAAAAGTAACCGACGGTAATACTACAATGGATTTCAGTGCAGAGGAGATCGAAAAAGGAATTTCAATGTCACTTGGTGTTGCAAATTTCAAATGGAAAAACGCAAAGATAAATCTTCTTGATGCGCCGGGATCATCAGATTTTGCCAGCGAGCAGGTATCAGCCTCAGTAGCTGTAGAAAATCTTATGTTTGTTGCTAATGCAAGTGCAGGTTTTGAAGTGAGTTTTGAACAATCAATGGAGTTATTGCAGCACAGTAAAACTTCAAAAGGGATTATTGTAAATCGCATGGATAATGAAGGAGCTGATTTCAATAAAGCTCTTGAAGCCTTAAAAGAAAATATGGATATCAATGCAATTCCAGTTATCCTTCCAATTGGTTCCGAACACAGGTTTGAAGGTGTTGTAGATATAATCAAACAGAAAGCCTTCATTAATGGTGAAGCTAAAGATATTCCTGCTGATATGGCTGATCTTGTAGAAGAGGGTAGAATGGCTTTGATGGAAGCTGTTGCCGAAAGTGATGATGAACTTCTGGAAAAATATTTTGAAGCTGGTGAGTTAAGTGATGACGAACTTGGAGCTGGAATCAAAAAAGCAATCGCAACAGGAGCAGTTATCCCTGCTTTTGCTTGTTCTGTAGAGAAAAATATTGGTGTTAATGAAATGTTTGACGCTTTTGTGGATTATCTCCCTTCTCCTGCAGATATAAATGAAATTGAGATTATTGATGATGAAGAAAAGAAACAGTTTGTTACCTCTGAAGATGGTGAGTTAATGGCCTATGTGTTCAAATCTTTTTCTGATCCTAATGTTGGAGATATCGCTTATGTAAGAGTGTTCTCAGGAATGCTTAAAAGTGGTTTGGATGTTTACGTACCTGAAAAAGATAGTAAAGATAAAATTGGTAGTATCTCTTTCGTTGTAGGAAAAAACAGAAAAGAAAGTACTGAGGTAGAAGCTGGTGATATAGCCGCATTGGTGAAAATCAAAGTTGCAAGAAGTTTTAACTCTATAGTAGAAACCGGAAGCAGTAAACGTTATGCTGAAGTTGATTTACCAACAGCGGTTTACTGGCAAACTATTAAAGCTGTAAACCAGAGTGATGAAGACAAAATCGGTGCAGCACTTAATCGTCTTCTTGATGAAGATCCAACCATTAATCTTGAGATGAATACAGAGACTAATGAGAACGTTCTCTCTGGTATTGGTGAACAACAAATTATGTTACTGAAAAAACGTCTTAAATCACGTTTTAAAATTGATGCGGAATTGCATATGCCTGCTATCCCATATAAAGAAACAATTAAGGGTAGTGCAGATGTTAGTTATAAACATAAAAAACAATCTGGTGGCCGTGGTCAATATGGTGAAGTTTATTTTAGAGTTAAACCAAAACCAAGAGGTGAAGGTTTTGAATTCATTAATTCAATCGTTGGTGGTGTAATTCCTTCTAAATTTATTCCAGCTATCGAAAAAGGTCTTAATGAGATTATGGGTAAGGGTATTATTGCCAATTCCCAGATTGTTGATATTAGTGTAGATTGTTATTATGGTAGTTTCCATGATGTGGATTCATCTGAAATGGCTTTTAAAATAGCTGCATCACAGGCAATGAAAAAAGCATTTGAGGTTGCAAAGCCTATCTTGCTTGAGCCTATCCATGAGGCCCAAATTATTATACCTAATGAATATATGGGTGATGTAATGGGTGATGTTTCAACTCGTCGTGGAAAAATTATGGGTATGGAACAGAAAGGTAAGAAGCAGATTCTTAATGCTCAGATGCCATTGGCTGAGTTATATGGGTATTATCCTGCTCTTAAATCGTTATCTCAGGGTCGAGGAAAATTCACTTCAAATTTCTCACATTATGAGAAAGTTCC
>CAYYLA010000006.1:0-6403 GCA_964441785.1 uncultured Candidatus Cloacimonadota bacterium
CATTAAATTCCAGAGCACAATTAAGGATGATCGCTTTATCACTCAACGCAGTTCCAAATGATCCACCCAATTCGTTATAATCCTCTACAATAATTCCCGCACTATTTCTGATATCCAGTGCAATATTGTTCATTCCTGCAAGTTTATACGAAGCCGCCAGCATCCAGCGTTCGGTATCATCCAGAATATTCAGTATCTCTTCCTGGATATAATTCATAGCTCCAACATCCGCTTTACCCATCAAAGCAAGGACATAAATACGGTACAATTGCTCTCTGCGATGGTGTTTGTATTTTGTAAGTAACCCCTTTTGATTGTTTTTACGTGTAAATGAACTGAGGTAGCGTTGTATTTGCGTAAGTAAATCTTTAGGTACGTGATATCCAAGTTCTTTAGCTTCAGTTAAAAAATGTGCAGCATAAACTGTAGCCCAATTATTGATATTGTCGGTTCCCGGCCAATAACTGAGACCTCCGTTAGGTTTTTGATATTTATAAAGACCTTTGATACCAGCATTTATATTGTAATCAGCAGTAGATGGTATCCAAGATTCCTTGCTGACCAGATACTGCATATATAACTGAGGAAAAGCCGACGATACCGTTTGCTCCAGACATCCGTAAGGATAGCCAATCAAGTGTTGGACTTTTCCCGATAGTTCAGGTTTTCCTTTGCGATGCAGAACCAGTTTCCCAGAACCTGATCCAATCGCTCCTTCGTCAGGTAGTGTTATATCAAGATCAGAACCGGTTTGAATTGAATATTCATCTTGATGATAGATGCGCGGAGACGCCGGAGTTACCTGAATATCAATAGAAGATGTCGCCGTCCGATTTCCATATTCAATTGTAAAATTAAGTGTTGTTGATCCAAGTTTATCTCCAACCTTAACCCGGTAGGTTACCTTCGAATGATCGTTACCATCAGGATATACAGTCATTTCAGGTTGGGATATTACATCTATTAAGCCATCAATATCAAGAGTAATGTTTACATTGTCTATACTTTTATTGGATGAGAACACGTCTACCGGAATGACAAATTCATCCCCGGGTGACAGAACCCTTGGAACAGTTGGCAATATCATGATGTCTTCTTTTACCGGGATTGTCTTATCGACACTGCCATATTTGTTTTTATTGGCGGATACAACCATTACTCGAACCGCTCCAACATAATCCGGCATAGTAAAATTAACGTTAGCAAAACCGTTTTCATCAGTTGTTACAGGTCCTTTGAATAAGCAGACTGGCTTGAATCGTTTCGATTCCTCTTTGGCTACCTCTTTTTTGCGCCACGATTCAAATGCCATACCTCCACCTACAGAAAAATGTTTGAAGATATCACCCTTATTCAAGCCAATGAAATAACCGTAATTATCAAAGGTTTCTACAGCAAGTCGTATCTTTTGATAGAAATATTTCCAGGCATCTGGTGATTGATGATCTGTTAAGCTTAACAAACCTTCATCCACAACCGCAATGGTGAATTGTGCTTTCGAATAATCCCGGGTCTGGATCTCACAACTGAACGGTTGATTGGGTCGAAGTGTATCGGCAACGGTTAGATAAATAGTCTGTGCAGTTTTAGGATCATTAATATGAAGTGGAATTACTCCATACATTCGCACAGGTCTGTCATTATCCGATTGAGCATGAGGTTGCAACACGGAAACGGAACAATAGATATTGGGCTTCATCGCTTCAGTAACGGGTATTTCTATCATACCCTGATTGTTTTTTACATTCCCTTTATATAAGAATTGATCGATAACCTTATCACCCTTTTCCAATGTGATGATGGCGGTATTTTCTTCAGGCAGCGGGAAGGTGACTTGTGCTTTATCGCCCAATTGATATTGTTCTTTATCCGATTGGAGAGAGATAAGACCAGCATTCTGCATTCCTCCATCCATACGTCCCCAATAAGAAGCATAAAAAAATGTTGCTGCTGTGTGCATGGAAACATTATCACCTGTGACCTCTATAAGATACTCTCCCCAATCTTCAGGGATAAACTCCACGTGATAAGGTTCGATTGTAGAGGTAAGATTTATCTCCTTGACCAACTGCGTTTCGATATCTGTTTTATAATGTAAACGTGCATCATTTCGGTAGTCATAATGCCACCACCAGTAGCTGCGATTCTGATATATTCTTACGGTTAGCTCTTTGCCCGGTACAGCTTCTCCCTCTTGATCCAACAGAATCACATTGAAGTCGTTTATCTCACCCACCTTACTCCAATTGTCATCAGTCTTTTCGATTCCAATATAATGCTCATAAGGATCGTAAGGCAGATAATATTTTTTGTGACTTGCTCTACCGCCATTCTCGCTAACCTCAGCCTCCAATCTTACCAATAATGCAGATGGAGCTTTGATATTCTCCGGCAATGTCCAATTTATAGCTGCTTCTCCACTGTTATTGAGCATACCTTTAAAGATTTCGTAATACTGCCTGTCCAATATGTTGATTTCATTGTTAAAGGAGAAATTATTCCATTTTGATTGTTTAAAGATTTTAGCAAGTGGCAGGATCTCAGCTGTCATTTTCGCTGCTAATCCCTTTGCAGGTGCTCCAAAGAGATATTGACTTGCCAGTGAGAGCTGCACAAGGGAATCATTCCAATTAATATGATCCTTTTCAGGTTTTATCTCAACCTTAAGCCGTTCTGCAACTACGGTTTCAATTTTTAGTATATGAATAAACTGTTTACCGCCTGCATTAATCCGAACAGTCCACTCGCCGGTAGGATCAGAGGTATCGGTTGTATATTCCAGATTGTAAAATCCATCAATCCCTTCGTTTAAAACAGTCTCATACATTTTTTGACTGCGCGGATTATAGATCGTAATCTTAACCGGATGATCTGCAGGAAATGTATTATCACTGTTCCTGAAAATCATCGATAGATTTATCGTATCTCCGGGGCGATATACACCTCGTTCGGTATATGAATATAGTTGGGTTTGATCCTCGATTACCGATACTCCTTCAACATCGAAAGTCGATAGATTCCATTGCATATTGTTGGTTCGAATAATACTTTGTTGACCATCCTTCTCCGCTGTTACGAAGAATGTACCATTCTTAGTGTCGCTGATTCGGGCAAACCCATCACCATTGGTTTTACCGCTGTTGATAATCTGATTATTATAGGAGATGATCTTAACTGTTGCATCTTTAACCGGTTTTGTGGTTAATACATTATTCACAAAGATCAGATATTCATTACCGCTCTTTTTGGTTGTTATCCCCAGATCCGAGACCATCAGCGGTTTAGAGATTCGTCCATTTCTATAATAATAACCGCTTGAATATGGGCTGGAAGACCAGTAATTCCTGCTGTTTCGATCATCCTTGCCTGTATAAATTATGTTATCTTTGTTAAATGATAATTCTATGATATATAATCCCTTCTCGTTGTCAGAAATAATCGGAGAAAGATCTATCTCGTGCTGAAGCCAGATATTTCGCTCTTCTCCAATTTCGAAATCCCCATTATAGACACTATCACCTACACGTCGCATGTTATAATAACTTCGATTGTTGTTTTTTCCACTATTCAACGATTCATTCTGGAGAAAATAGATTAGATTATTATCATAGACTTGTTGAATATTTACATCTACTTTTTTCACATTTATTGATTGAAAACAGATTTTTTTATTATTATCCGAAGGTAAAATAGCACCATCATTAGAAAACATCAAACGTGGTTTTTGATCGACAAAGAAGATATTTTTCTGATAATCTTCGTTTAATTTCTCTCCCCAGATATTTCTAATTCCTGCTTTTATGGTAACATTGTAACTGGTTCCAAAGCTAAAATCCCCTGTTATTCGGATAATGTTTCCCATCTTCTGTTTCGATGTATCCAAATTTGGAGAGATGGCAACATAATCATCAATATCCAGATCCTTTGCAATATCCTCCGAAAATTCGATATTTAAATAGCCTTTATCTCCTTCAACTCTGGGTGATACGATTACTACAGCCATCTCCCTTAAAGAGGATATTGTTAACGCTCTGGTAAAATCTTCTATCAAACCCAATGGCTCTTTTTTGATTACCAGATTGAGTTGTTTCTTCTGCTCCTCTTTTTCAATTGTGGCCGATTCAAATCTGAAACGGTAACCCGGGTCAATCTCACTCCAGATAATCTCGATATCCCGACCTTCCAAACTTAATGAGAACGCTTCCTTAAGCTCGCTTGATTCAACCGGAAGGTTAAATCCAATCTCTCCGGCAAAGACGATTTTTTGCCCATCTTTACTGAAATTCGCTTCATAATTAACTATCGCTGTACCCATAACCGAAAAGGTGAAGTTCAATGGAGCAATATCAACGTCATTGTTGTCTATTATTGAATTTATATCGAGAGAGCCCGAATATTTTGTCCGCTGTTTTAACGGTTTAATCGGTTCAAAAACCAGTAGATCCCGCTCCTCCCAATAGGTTTTACCCTTAATTTTTTTGCTGAAAGAAAACAATGTTATATCCAGCTCTTCATATAGCTCATCAGCCGTAACCATGGGTGCAATAAATCGTACCATTATTTTATCATCAGGTTTAATCTCACCCGATACAACAGAATGAACATATTGGGCTAAGGAATGGCTTTTATCACCATCTATTCGATTTAACTGCTGATCCGGTTTCTGCATTGTATCACCCACTAGATCAGTTGTTTCTATCGCTTCTTCCTGTTTGGATGTACAAGCCGTACTTGCCAGAATGACAATTAATAGAAGGATTGTTAAAAGCCTACTTGTTTGATTCATATTTACTTACCATTTCTTCAATTTCATTGATAAAGTTTAGATTATTTTCGATGCGAGATGTTCTGATTTTGTCATCCAACGTGCTGTCTATATCCTGAGCTTTTAATAGATAGGGTTTGTTCTCTTCAAGTAAATAGAGATTTTTTGAGAAAATGGTTATCATCTGTTTGTACCTGATTTTCTTCTCTTCTCCAAAATCCAATTGATCCAACTGTTCCATAATTGTAAAATAATCTGTTACTTGTTTAAACTCTTCGATTGTATAATAGCCAATATTGTTGTATTGCCAGGCCGCTATATCCTCTCGGGATAATTGCTCTGCCGCTTCTGCTGTTTTTATAAGGTTTTCCCTTACTACAGACCACTTTTTATCTTCCACAGCAATATCCACCTTTGATCTGGCATCTCGATAAATGCTCCATAATTCAGATTCACTTAATGTAGTTTCGGTTTGCTTAACCTCGTTATGACGAACCTCTTCCGGTTCTGTTTCAATACCCTCTTCCGATACGGGTTTAGGATTTTCAACAGGTGTTTCTTCTTTGGGAATTGTTACGTCGGCAGTAACGTTATCGTCAACTGCTTTTGTCTCATCTTGGGCTATCGTGTTTTGTTCGCTTTTTTGCTGTTTCTCTGAACATCCAAGAACTAACATTAACACTAATAAGACAGTAATAAGATACTTCATTTTTACTCCTAAGTTCTAATACAATACATAATATAAAGATATATTGAAGGGTTTGATGTCAATGATTTAACAATTTATTGTCGCATCGCAAAAATATAAAATCGATTTTATATCCTATCTCCCGGAATTATTATTCAGCTATCATTTCCACAACCCATTGCGCGATATTGCCAGATAGCTTAGCGCACTCCTCTTTACAACAGGTGCTTTTGAATGTTTTGATCTCTTCCTGATTCAACAAATTATATGTTTTTCCTGTATATTTTTCCTGGATATGATTGCAGGAATATCCACCATAGAGATTGTAGAATTTATCCATCAATTCTTTACTCAATTGAAAGGATTTCAAGTTTCTGGTCTTGCCAAAATTCTTACGTTCCCTACCATATTTCATGCCAATTGCCAACAATCCACCTGCTAAAGCTCCACATGTTCCAACCCCTCTTAATCCTCCACCACCAGATAAGGTGTGAGCTGCTTTTATAAGATGTTCATCAACAACCCCGATTGTTTCACTGATCGCGGCCAGTACACATTGTGGACATGCTCCAAACTCCAGATCATAAGTGTACGCTAATTGATAGGCCTGTTGCCCTAATTCCTTTCGAACCTGATCTGTCATCTTAACCTCCATAACTACCACCATTTTTCAGGTTAGACCGATAGAGGCGAAATCATTGAATCCATAACTGTTGTAAAGAAGAATTTCTGCTTGATATGTAGCTTTTATTTTATACCTGATTTGTTAATGTTTTAAAATATAATTAAATAAAAAGGTGCGAAGTCAATTACCTCCTTAAGGTTGCTATCAAACGTTTGGGTGTTAATAGAAAGCCCAGTGAGCAGACAATGCTGTAGGAAACGATATCGGAACTTGCTACTGCTACAGAAGAAGCGCCCTCTTTTTGGATAAGGATAACACCTACACC
>CAYYLA010000006.1:6413-25134 GCA_964441785.1 uncultured Candidatus Cloacimonadota bacterium
TTTGAAGACAGCTATGCACTGAAGTACTGGTTCGTCAAGCTACTTCATACGTCCTGAAAACATTTTCTCCACCTAACTCATCCACAAGCTTCCCCTTATATTCACGCTGATTCTCCTCCGGTATTACTTTGATCTCAACCGGTAATGATCGTAACTGCCTGGCAGCTGTACCAAAGGTGTCTGCTGTTACAACAATAATGTTTATCTGCTTTGACAGTTGTGTCAATTTCTCTTTAACCCCCGGCAAAAGAATACCATCTGCAGCCAGAGTTCCATTGTAATCCAATAATAAATGCTTAAAAGAAAAAGCTTTATAACCTGGGATTTTAATATCAATCATATTTTTGACCTCTTATAAACAATCTATCAATTCACGCCCTGCTGTCTATCTCTTTTTAAATTTTTTGTGATAAATTTTGGCAATATTCAGTCAAAACGAAGATCCTGAGAAGAAATATGATAAACCTAAATTATTCCATATATCACAAAAAATCTAACCCAGATTATCATTCTGTAGTTTGGACAGATAGAGCTCTATAGATTTAAATCAGAAATAATAATTTTTTTTGAGATTTATATCCATAATGAGGCTAATCTGCAACATCTTTTTAGCAGATCTTTACCGATGTAATTTTCACGTTGACATATTTACCAAATCGGTATGCTAATTGCATAAGATTTATTTAAAAGATTGGGATGTGAATAATGAAATTTCAGATGATATTACTTATGTTAGTGTTTTTCGGTATGCTTTTTCCTTTCTCGCTTAATGTAGAAAACCTTGATTTGGATGTGACTCGCAGCTCCGGGGTTACAGAAATCAAATCGGGAAATAGTCATAATACAAGTGGCATCCCGGGTGAACCTGCAATTCCACTTATTACACAATTTGTTGAATTACCCGACAATAAACAACTGGGTAATATACAAATTCTACCCGTATCAATAAAAACCCAGTCTCTTAGTAATCCGGTGAAAGCAATACCTCAAAATTTACCCCTATCTGATCATTATATTAATAATCCTGATATTAAACCAGAGCTGGATACTCAACGCTGTCGTGAGATTTTTAACAATGATTGGATTTATCACGTCTCTACAGAAAAATTAGGATCAAAAAATATCGCAATCATTTCCCTCTATTCTTTAAAATTTGATGTTGATTCAAATACCTTAATTATTCCTGAATCATTTGATCTGGATTTAAATCTGGTGAACGAATCACAACCGGAATCATTCCAACATAATTATACAACCCAGTTAATTGGGAAATCAATAGGATTGGATTTTCGCAATGATTATGATCCGGGTTATCTGGTCATCTATCCCGAATCCTTTCAGGAAGAGGTGGATGAATTGGTTTACTGGCGTTTTCTGCAGGGGTTGGATGTTTACCAGATTGCTGTTGAATCTATATCATCACAGTATGCGGGTGCTGATCTTCAAGAAAAAATCAGGAACTGCATTATTGATTTTTACCAGATGTATAATATATCACATGTTACGTTGATTGGTGATGTTGATCAGTTGCCAGCCAGAGCACTCTATGCGTTTGATTGTTCCTTTGGTGCCTATGATGATGAAAATGATATACCGGCAGACATTTACTACGCCGGATTAAATGGAACCTGGGATGATAATGGCAATGGTGTTTATGGCGAAGATGACGATGGAGGAGATTTTCTTCCTGAGGTTTTTGTTGGACGTATCCCGGCGGATTCTCCCGAAGAACTTCAACATTATATTTCCAGGTTGATTCCCTATGAAAAAGGTCTATTCTCTAACCTTAATAAGGCCGCAGGTTTCTCTATGGAACTTTGGACCGGTTCACAAAGCTACCAGTGTCAGCAATTTATCTATGATATGTTTTTCCCTGATGATTATCAAATTGATTTTATCTATCATGATGAAAACACTACAGATAATGCCTATGCAATTATTAATGAAAATCGAAATATAATCCAACATACAGGGCATGCCGGCAAAACAATTCTGTCATTAGAAAATGGATATATTCGTAATGAAAATCTCAATAATCTTGCTAATGATTGGGGTGGCTTGTTCTACTCAATTGGTTGCTGGTCAGCTGCTTTGGATTATGACTCTGTTGGAGAGAATCTGGTAACCTGGCCAGATCATGGTTTTCTGGGGTATGTCGGTAACTCCCGTTATGGTTGGGGAGCTCCTGCTGCTCCAGGTTTTGGTTTCTCGGAATTCTATCAGAAAGAGTTTATGCGTCTTATTTTTGAAGAGAATATTACCTCCCTGGCAGAACTTAATGCTATCCATAAACTACCCTTTGTCCCATATTGGAACGGTACCTCTGTTTATAAATGGTGCGGTTATGAGCTTAATGCTCTTGGGGATTCCTATTTTAATATTCTTTTGTATGATTCAAAGGATTTTGATTATCAATTGAATGTTCAAGATGATATGATTATGTTAAATGTTTCCGAAAATGGTTATCCAATCAGCGATATGGTTGTAACCTGCGGAATAGATCAACAACAAACCGATGCCTGGGGATCAGCGTTAATAGATGTCCAAAATGAGAGTGAGATCTATTGCTATAAAAAAGGTTATCTCTTCAAAACAATAGCGTTGGATTCTGCTGACCCAACACCCTTTGTTGCAAATATTACTGACATCGATCCTGGTGGTTATCAACAGGGATCAGAGCGCGTGTTTTCTTTTGATCTGATAAACCCGACCGAGGTCCAGAAAGATGTTTTGATCCAGTTTGATTACTCTTCCGATTTTCTATATATCCAACCTGAAATTGAAGCTCTTAATCTGCCTGCTAATGATTCTGTAGATGATATCCAGTGCGCTTTCGGAATAAAATCAATTAGTGAATCACAACAATTGCAGGATGGCTTTGTTATTCCCGCTACTATCAAGATAATTGATGAAGATAATGGTGAACTCCTTTCCCATCACAGCATTGTTTTTAAAATCAACGCTCCGATTTTGGATATCAAATCCTTCAGGTATAATACTATGGATCTCCACTACCCTGATGGAAATGAATTCCAGTGCTGCATATTTAATGATGGAGATATTACTCTCTACGGTTTGGATATCCAATTTGAGGCAGACTCGATTGTGTTTGATGATGACAGGATAACACATAGCGGTCTTCTGATGCCGGGGGATAGCTTGATTGTTTATAATGCCTGGTCTTCTACTACACCCATTGATATCGAAAACATATCCCTCAAAATATCAACTCAATTATTCCAGCAATCCTATATCTTTGAACAAAACTATAGTGTATCAACAGGCGATATTGCTTTGGAGGAATCCTTTGAAGAACCAGTGGATTGGGTGGCAGCTCCCGCCTGGCAATCTGTATCTTATTATTCATTTGAAGGTGATATGTCACTATCATGTCGACCATCAAAACCCGGATCCTATGATATCGAAATCCCATCAATTACATATCTCAATGACAGCTTTATATCATTCCAATACCGATATAAAATGCCAATGTATGGTAAAGACGGTGTCTACCTGATTCTTGATACAGATTCCCAGAGTGATACGTTATTGTTTCTTGGAGCTGGCGGAGCGTTACTATCCAATACAAGGGAAGATGCACAGGTTTATATCGAAAGTGATTGGGCAGAATATAGACTAAACATTGCTGACAACAGCTCAATTGATTTGGACGCAGGGGAACAGATGAATCTCTGGTTGCGATTTATCTATTCCGAAACGATTGATGGATTTAATCAATACGATTCTATGGATTATATGGGGGTGTTTATTGACCAGCTAAGATTGGGAGAAGACTGGTCTGATTTTGAACAACCCTATCCAGAAGAGGTATCTGTAATTGTTTACCCAAATCCTAATGCAGATTTTCATTGGGTAAATGTAAAGGTGTTATTGGATGAATCACAATCAGCAACGTTGCAGGTTTTTAATATCAGAGGACAGCGGATAAGAGCTCTTAAACATATAAATCTTAATGCGGGAGAGAATTTGATTTTATGGGATAAAAAGGATGAATTTGACAGAAATGTTGAAACAGGTATATATTTGTTGAAGCTTAAAATTGGGAATGAATCATACTATAGAAAAGTATTGATTTTAAATTAGGAGATGAAGATGAATCAAGAATTATTTGAGAAAGCTAAAGAGGTTTCATTAAATGCATATGCACCATATTCGGGTTTTAAACTTGGTGCTGCCCTATTGACAAAGTCAAAGAAAATTTACACCGGATGTAATATAGAAAATGCATCCTATGGATTGACTAATTGTGCTGAGAGAACAGCAATTTTCAAAGCAGTGTCAGAAGGGGAAAGGGAATTTGAAGAGATGATAATCTATGTTGACTCTGATGAGATTTTTACCCCATGTGGAGCTTGTAGACAGGTAATCAGCGAGTTTAGTGATGACATGAAAATTACGATTGTTTGTAAAGATAAAGTAATAGAATCTGATATTCAGGAATTATTACCTTTGAGTTTCAAATTGTGATTTTCATTTATTAATATAAATAGTTAACAAGTATTAAATATTAATTTTGCTTTGGTAATTTTTGATATATACTATTGATGAAAAAAATATTCGGAGGATTAAGTGGAATCTTTAAACTATGATGTAGCCATTATTGGTGGTGGACCAGCTGGTTTATCTGCAGCAGTCTATGCCGCTCGAGGTGGTATGAAGGCAATTGTATTCGAACGCGCCCTTATTGGTGGACAGATAACCGTAACAGAAGAAGTAGAGAACTATCCCGGGTTTGTTCAATCAATTAATGGGTTTGATATGGCAGATAAATTCAAACAACATGCTGTAAAATTCGGGGCTGTAATCAAAGAAGAAGAGGTTAAGGCTATTGGCTTAGAGGGGTTATGTAAATTAATTGAAACCGATAAGGTTACCTACAGGGCAAAATCTGTTATAATTGCATCCGGTGCTCATCCGCGCAAGCTGGCTGTTCCTGGAGAAGAGAAATATATCGGGCGTGGAGTTTCCTATTGTGCTACCTGTGATGGCGCTTTTTATCGAGGTAAGACTGTAGCAGTTGTTGGTGGTGGCGATTCAGCAGTAGAAGAAGCTATGTTCCTTACTAAATTTGCTGATAAGGTTTATATTATTCATCGTCGAGATGAGCTTCGTGCTGTAAAAATCGTTCAGGAACGAGCCTTTAAAAATGAAAAGATAGAATTTATATGGGACTCTGTAGTACAGGGTATTGATGGTGGTGATTTTGTAGAAAAGGCAATTCTGTACAACAGAAAAACCAAGGAAGTGAAAGAGATAGCCGTTGACGGGATCTTCATATATGTAGGTATAATACCTAATAACAATTTGATAGAATCAAGAGTAGATTTAGATGAATCCGGATTCATTCTCACAGATGAAAAAATGGAAACCAACATACCCGGAATTTTTGCTGCCGGGGATATTGTACACAAAGTATTAAGGCAGGTGATTACTGCTTCATCTGATGGAGCTACAGCTGCTTTTTCTGCAGAGAAATGGATTGAGGAAAATCGCGATAAATTTTAAAGATTAAGAAAGCGCCTTTTAAAAGGCGCTTCTCTTATGCTATATCATAATCTTCTACTTTCTTACCCTCTACATATAGTTCTTTGGGATTCGTAGGCGTTCCGCTTTTTTTGATCTTATCATTGTCACTCTCTTCAGACAACCTCCAGATCTCCCATGATTCACCTTCTCCATCAATACAAAAAGTGATTTTCTTCTTAATAAAATCATCGATTATAAACTGTATGGCACTTAAAGGCTCTGCCTTAGTCACGGGGACACAGAACTGCTTGTGGTCGTAAACATACTTTTCCATTTTTTCTCCTCTCCATTATTTCAAAAATTTATACGCTGAATAACATTGCACATCATCTATCCAGAGTGAATATTTGCTACCAGATGGGACCGTAAAGATCACTCTGGCATATCGTGCAGATGTTGATAAAAACCCGGAAGAAACTTTAATTTTGGACCATTCATTTTCCACATAAAATTCTTCTAAGAAACTATTAACAACATTACCATTTTTGTCAAATGCTACTATTGAAAATTTCAACATTTTATTGGAATGCCTGTTGGATTTAATCTTAGCTTCACTAAAAAATACCTCAGATGGATTAACTTTGAAGTAGTCAGATATCACATCTGTTTCAGTCCCAAGATTGCTCAAAAACAGGCAATGTTCATGATCAGTCTCTTTCTTTTCTTCTACCCGAGCTATCAAGGATTTGTCGCCAATTATCAACCAACCCTCGGGGTGACCATTCTCAGAAATCTTATCAAAACACCCATTATTTACCAGATTAGTCTGTTTATCAAAATCACAATTATCAAATTTGGGTATGGTAGAAACACAACCAGTAATTAATATCGCATAGATGAGCAGGTATTTAATCTTCATAATTAAAATAAACTTCTCTCATTTAAAAATTTCATAACCAGACTTACAGCAAACATGTTAATTAATAAATTTGAACCACCATAACTGATGAAAGGGAGAGGTATTCCTGTTGTTGGCACTATTCCCAGATTCATCCCAATATTTACGAATACTTGAAAAGCAAGATAAGAAAGAACACCAACTGCAATAAATTTGGTTTCTTTTATCTTTAACTTAGAAACACTTTTCGCAATTCTCAACAAAAACAAAAAGAACAACAATAAAACAAATAGGCAACCTAAAAATCCAAATTCTTCCCCAATAACAGAAAAAATAAAGTCCGTATGATGCTCTGGTAGAAAATTAAGATTCTTCTGAGTACCCTCCAAAAAGCCCTTTCCCAGTAATCCTCCTGATCCAACCGCTATTCGAGCTTGAATTATCTGATATCCCGAACCAAAAGGATCACGCATGGGATCGATAAAGGTGAGTATCCTGTTCTGCTGATATGTTTTAAGACTGTTCCACATAACTGGTGTCATCACAGAGATAAAGGTGTTTATCACCACTGCAAATGTGATAATAATTGGTGATAAACGCATTCGGTATAATAGATAAATCAAGATTAATATGTAAACAATAAATATATAGATATTAAATGAGCAGATCATACTTAACACTGGACTGATTATGAGTACCAGGTAGTAGTTCGGTAATTCGGAATAAAGCAGAATCGATCCAAGTATTATCCAAAACACAAGCGATGTTCCCAGGTCCGGCTCTAACATAATTAATCCAACTGGAAGAATAGCTATAGGAATTGATCGCAATAGAATTTGTGCATCGGAAAGATGAGGCTTCGACAGCGCTTTGGCCAGAAAAAGCATTGTTGATATTTTTGCCAGCTCCGATGGTTGAAGATTGAAAAAAGCAAGACTGATCCAGCGATGGGATCCCTTTATCTCAGGTAGAAACAGAACCAGAATTAATAACAGAATAGAGGCTATATAGAAAGGAATAATCATAATCTCTATTGCTGAATATGGGATGGTCAGGATTGCCAGCATTATTAATAACGAAAGGAAGATCCAAAAGATTTCTCGCAGATAATAATCCTCTGTACTATATTCTTCTCCGATCTTTGTTGTTGATGCTGAGTAAATGGCAATTACTCCTGTTACAAGTAATAATAGAAGGAGTATAAACAATGTCCAGTCGAATTTCTTGATTTTGAAAATCATCGTCCCTCCTCTTGTGAGGTTTTATGATAATAATCAATAAACTTGGCAGCAATTGGAGCAGCAACACTACCTCCGTGACCACCATTTTCCACAAAGACTGTAAATGAGATCTGTGTTTCTCCATCCCATTTCACATATCCTGAGAACCAGGCATGAGTCAGATCGCCCATGTGATTCTCTGCTGAACCGGTTTTCCCATATACCTGCTTATCTGCAAAACTACTGACTGTTCCCGTCCCATAACGCTCATTTACTGCTTTGTAAAGACTCTCTTGAATGATCTCCAGGGTTGTTGGTTTTATCGGTAATTTTTCTCGTTCTGGAACGAATAAGGTTGCTCCCGATTCCCAAATCTCCTTCTCAAGTAAGTGAGGTTGTATCCATTCTCCATCATTTGCTAATGCATTGTAATAGGCACAAATTTGTAGAGGACTTACCAGGATTTCTCCCTGGCCAATAGATATGTTTACTTTAGGTCCAATGATGCCAACATATTTACCATAATTCTCCTTATACCATTCCAACGTTGGAAAAAATCCTTTGCGTTCACCTGCAAGATCAATATTAGTTTTACGTGTGAGGAAACTGGCTTTTGTATAATCTTCGATATCCTTAAGCTCAAGTTTTAATGAAAGATCATAGAAGAAGACGTCGCATGAATATTTCATCGCATCAGTAACATTCAATCGACCATGCCCGGTTTTTATCCAACATTTAAAAAAACGATCACCTATCTGCATACCACCTTGGCAATTTGCCAAACGGGTGGTTGGTTCTATTACTCCCTTATCCAGGCCTAATGAGGCCATAATTGGCTTATAAACCGAACCGGGTGGGTACGTTCCACGGATAACCCTGTCTAACATCGGTTTTCTTGGATTTTCGTTGAGGTTTTTCCACTCCTCTTGTGACATTCTGTTAACAAATATACTTTGATCAAAATCCGGTTTGCTGACATATGCCAGGATGCCCCCCGATTTTACATCCATAACGATTACCGCACCATTCTGGTCTTCTGGGAATATCTCCTGGATGTAATTCTGCAGATCATTATCAATTGTTAATATCAAATCATGACCATTCTGGGGTGGTCTGGTGAGATTGTGTTTAAAAAGATCAAGGTTTTTGCCGGATGCATCAACCTGAATTATCTGGAATCCATTTTCTCCAGTTAATTTTTCCTCATATCTTTTTTCTAAACCAGTTTTTCCGATAATACTGTTTATCGAATAACCTTTATCTTTCATTTGTTGATGTTCCTGCTCGTTTATTCGTCCAACATATCCGGTAAAATGGTTATTATAATAGGTTTTTCTCACGGATTCTGTTTTAAAGAAAAGGGAGGGATATTCATTAAGAAGTTCAGATGTTTTTACCATTGTCTCATAATCAACATCCTGAACTAATAGAATCTCTTTGTATAATCGAAAACGATTATTATGAAATTCCTGCTTAAGCATTGCCCGGTCTAATTCAAATTCTTTACTGACGAAATCGATCAAACGTTCTTTATCCAACACTTTACCCAGCAGTACATAGAGGTTAAAGGAGGGTCGATTATTGGCTATTGGTTGATACTGTCTATCGTAGATTGCACCCCGAACAGGTGAGATAGTTTTAACACGTACATAATTTTTCTCAGCGATTTGAGCAAACTTTTTACCTTCCAGAATTTGTAGCTTAAAAGTAGAAAAAATAAGAATAATGAAGATTAAGCTTACAATGTGAATATGGATAAATGATTTATAGGTTTTATTGGACATTTAACGTTAGTTTAATGCTGTCAAAAAGAATTAAAATATAGATAGATATCAAGCTGAATAGCGTATTATAGATAAGGGTAAAAACAAAAATCATAACATTCATCTGAGCCAGATTTCCTGATATCAAATGATAAAGAAAGAAGATCCCAAAATGTATCGTATTTAACAGCAACACACTAAAAAAAACAACCGCGATCTTTTCTTTATTTATGTTATGATGGAAAATAGTGATAATGAATGATAAAATCACAAAAGAGATACAATGTAATCCCAGCAGGTTGGGATACATCAAATCAAATGATAACCCCATAAAAAAGGAGAGAGGAACCGAGCTTGGATATTCAAGTTTCAGATTTATGTAGATAACAAAAGGTAATATAAGGTCTGGGATTATACCGAGAAGCTGAAATTTACCTGCCAGAAGAAATTGCAGATAGAAAACTAGTATTCCCCAGAAAATATATTTAACTGTTTTCAATGTTCTTAACTTCCCTGACGATACAGATAGGTGTTAATTCATCACCCTGGCCCTGAGGATTATCTTTCATAACTGTTTCCATAAATTTTTTATCAACACCTTTACTGGCCCCAATCATCCAACAACCACCAATATCATTTATATCCATAACGGCAGCATCAAACCCAGTCTCTTCTTTGATACGCTGAGCTTCACCACCAGGGTTTTTGGGACCTTTGATCACGCATTCCGTATAGGGAGGAACTGGTGATGTGGTTGCAGCATCAACCAATGCTGCCTGCATACCAGCCACACGATAAAAATCACCTTTTCTTCCCACTAATTTACCCAAAGCTCCTACAAGTGCTGCAAATAAAATCCTGATAACACCCGTCTCTTCAACAGCACATTGCATACTGGTGGGCGATCGTAAACCAACCCCGTATTTCACATTAGCTACAAACCTCCAGAGTAGCCTGGCGGTTAATCCTACCTTGATTTGATCTACCGGTACCGCACGACCCTGGGTTATAGCTAAAGGACTTTCGCTTACAGTTATTATGTCTCCTTCCAATTTCTGAGGAAGAGCATATTCCTTAATGATTTCTACAATATCATCTTCGGGTTGAAGAATTTCTGTCTTAATTGGGATTCTCTTATAGGTTTTATCGCCTATTTTAATATCTAAGTTCTCTTTCATAACTCTTATCTTTTTGGTATTTTAAGATAACTACTTGATCCAGGCTGGAGGGATCGACAAAACCCATAATCGCTGCCTGCATGTGTATCTTATTTGTTGATTCTTTGATTCCTTTTACTACGCCTACGGGAAATCCTTTGGGAAAGATCGATGATATATAGGAGGTTACAATTGTATCTCCAATTGATATCTCTGAACCCAGATTTATCATCGTCATCTCAGTTGATCCATAGATATCTGATTGGAGTACACCCTGCAGATTGTTGGTTTTACTCATTACACCCATTTTGAAATGAGAGTGATTATAGGGCAAGACAATCGAGTAGTTAAGCGATACTGTCTGGATTTTTCCAACAATACCCTGATTGCTTATAACAGGATAATTCTTATGAACACCATCCAACATACCCTTGTTCAGGATCAGGTTTTTCTCCTGATATAATCCACTATAACCCACGATATCTCCCAGAACGAAGTCATAGTCTTCAACATTGTATTCGATATTTGCATTTTCTATTTTATCAAGAGCATTGGTTAAACCATTTATTTTTATGGTTTGCTTAGCAAGCTCCTGTTTACTCTCTTTTAATTGGGACTTAAGATTAAAATTCTCATCAATACGATTAATTGAATTTATCAAAGGCCGGAATAACGTTTTACTTAAGAATGCTGCTTTTGTAAGACGTTGCTCCAGACTTCCCAAATACAAAATGAAACCCAGAATAAGAAAAATTAAATAGGTTACATTTCTTCGAGACATTAGTCTTCAATTTTCTTTATCAGTACCTTTCGATATTCATCCAGCCTATCTAAAACCTGGCCGCTACCCTTAAGTACACAAAGTAATGGATCGGACATAACATGCACCGGAAGATCAACAGCTTCCTGAAGTTTTTTATCAAGTCGTTTGAGATTAGCACCGCCACCAGTAAGAATAATGCCTCGTTCTGCTATATCTGCAGCCAGCTCAGGAGCTGTTTTTTCAAAGAGCCTCTTAACAGCGTCAACCATGAGATTAACTGTTTCCGACAAGGCTTCTCTAATCTCTTCCGAAGCTACCTCTACAGTAATGGGATAACCTGTAATTATGTCTCTCCCCCGCACTTCCATTGTCATCTCTTTTTCTAGCGGATAAGCTGACCCGATCTCTTTTTTGATGCGTTCAGCAGTTAATGTCCCAATAAATATATTATTTCTTTTTCTCAGATAATTTACGATTGCCTGATCCATCTTGTCACCACCAACTCTGATAGAGCTGTGAACCACAATATGGGAAAGGGAAATAATGGCAATTTCGGTTGTACCACCGCCAATATCCATAACCAGATTACCCTGAGGTTTATGGATCGGCAAGTCTGCACCAATAGCAGCAGCAACAGGCTCTGATATTAAATGAACCTCTCTCGCTCCTGCTCTTAAGGCACTATCACGAACAGCTCTTTTTTCTACCTCTGTGATACCGGAAGGTACACAAACCATAACCCTGGGTTTGATAAGAAGACGCTTCTTCTGTGCTCTAAAAATCAGATTACGGAGCATCATCTCAGTCACCTGGAAATCGGCAATAACTCCATCTTTCAGAGGTTTGATAATTCTGACTTCATCTGGGTTCTTACCCAGCATCTCCTTCGCGTCCTCACCTATTGCTATGATTTTCTTGCTGTCGCTGGATAGCGCTACAACAGATGGTTCGTCTATGACAATACCAACATTTTTTTTATAAACCAATGTATTTGCCGTACCTAAATCAATGGCAATATCATTGGAAAAAATATCCCGTAATCCCTTTAAAAACATATATCCTCCAGACCTCTGGTCATAATTATTTTAGAATAAAATTAATCAGGAACTATCGCGTGGCTGTCAAGTGGTTTATGCTAATAATTTTAAGTAATTAAATTTTTGCATAAATTGACTATTCAAATGAGATTAAATTAGTCGCGAAATAGAGTAGTTATAAAGACACAATAACACGAAATTATCAGAAATATTTTAACGACAGATCTCAAGAAGTAAAAGAATATTTATACGTATTGAAATTATGGTTATTATAAGTGATAATGCAATTATTCTAATTAGATTAAGCCATTATTTTTGGGTGGTAATTACCGAATGAAAATTCGGGTTTATTTGACACTGTCAAATGGTGTGTTTGCAATTTTGTATTTTGCTGATATAAACATAGTTACGTGGAAAAATTAGTTCAGTTAACAACTGACGTTTTTTGGTTTAAAATACAGCTTTGCTATAACCATTTAATCTAAGAAGCTCACAACTTTAGTGCCTTGCTCTACCTGATGCTCTACCATTTACCCGGTTCTGCATTTTATATTGGAGATCAATGCAAAATCTATAGACAGAGATAATCATTCAATAAAATATTGTATTATGAAATTTATTAAAACAGATGATGGTTCTTATACGGGATGGAATGATCAATATGAAGAGCATTATCATTCAACAACCGGTGCTCTTGAAGAGGCTTTGAGGAAATATTTCGAACCGCTTCAGCTACAGGATGGTGCTCAAATTCTGGATTTCTGTTTTGGCCTGGGTTATAATAGTGCAGTTGCTATGAAAAATTGCAGGGATTTAAATATAACAGCATTGGAATTGGATAAAAACATCGTTGATGCAATTAAGCTGCTTGACTATCCTGTAGAATATGAAAATACGTTCAATTATCTGAAATTGCTTTCATCGGAATTATCAGTAATTGATAATCATGGAAATAGATTGGATCTGATAATTGGTGATGCGACGGAAGAGATTAAAATTCTTAAAGATGCTTCTATGGATTATGTCTTTTTTGATCCTTTTTCACCCGGTAAACAACCGGAAATGTGGAGCGAAGAGGTTTTCAGGAACATCTTCAGAATACTTAAAACAGGTGGAAAATTGGCAACTTACAGTTGTGCAGGCAGAGTAAGAAGAAATATGAAAGCTGTTGGATTTATAGTGGTTGATGGACCAAGGGTTGGACGAAGAAGCCCATCTACAATAGCAATAAAAGAGGATAATTGAGGATAATATGTTAGAACGAGTTACAGATCCCGGCGTCAAACCTGGAGAGAAAGATTTTGATAGAACCCTGCGGCCGAAAAAATTGGACGACTTTGTTGGTCAGGAGCAGATTAAGGAGATTCTTGAGATATCAATCAAGGCTACAAAATTGAGAAATGAACCTCTGGATCATATCCTTTTTTATGGGCCACCCGGCCTGGGTAAAACCACTCTTGCTCACATTATCGGAAATGAACTTGATGCGGCCGTTAAGGTAAGTTCCGGTCCTGTTCTGGAAAAGGCACCTGATCTTGCTGGAATTTTAACAAATCTGCAACGCCATGATGTGTTCTTTATCGATGAAATCCATCGATTGAATCATGTTGTAGAGGAATATATGTATCCTGCTATCGAAGATTTTGAAATGGAAATTATTATCGATAGTGGTCCAAGTGCCAGAGCTTTGAAGATAGAAGTTGAACCTTTTACTTTGATTGGTGCCACCACAAGAGCGGGTCTTTTAACTTCACCATTACGAGCACGTTTTGGCTTGGTTCTCAGGTTGGATTATTACGATCAAAAAAGTATAGAACGAATAATTAATCGATCAGCTCAATTGCTGAATATTCCCATAGAACAAGAAGGGACATCGGAGATTAGCCGACGAAGCAGAGGAACACCTCGTGTAGCCAATAGATTACTCAGACGCGTCAGAGATTATGCTCAGATTAAGGGTGATGGTATCATTACAAAGGATATTGCAATCAAAGCGTTAAAGATGCTTAATGTAGATTATGCCGGGTTGGATGAGATGGATAAACGCATACTCTTAACCTTGATAGAAAATTATCAGGGAGGACCCGTAGGACTGAAAACTTTGGCCGTAGCTGTTGGAGAAGATGCAGGAACTGTTGAAGAAATTTATGAACCATATCTCATTCAACAGGGTTTTCTCGATCGTACTCCTCAAGGGAGAAAGGCAACATTGAAGGCTTTTAAACATTTTGGAAAAAATCCGCTTCAAAAGCAGATGACAGTTTTCGAGGATTAATGGATCAGCAACTTCCAATATTTCAGAATAAGGTTAAACCCGAAAATATCCCTCTTGCTGAATCAATTCGCCCAGAATCAATTGATGATGTAATCGGTCAGCACAAGATCCTTGGTGTAGGTTCCCAGCTGCGAGAGATGATTCAGGGCGATAGATATGATTCCTTTATTCTCTGGGGTCCCCCCGGGACGGGAAAGACTACTATAGCTAAAATTATTGAGAAAAACACAAAAAGCCCATTCCTCTCATTCAGCGCAGTTCTATCCTCAATAAAAGATGTTAAGGCTGTTATGAAAGAAGCCGATTATGTGCTCAATACACGAAATGTTGCCACTATTTTATTTGTAGATGAAATCCATAGATTTAATAAATCACAACAGGATGCATTTCTGCCCTATGTTGAGTCGGGGGCTATAATTCTTATTGGGGCAACAACAGAAAATCCCTCGTTTGAAATCATTCCCGCTTTGCTGTCTCGCTGTCAGGTTTTTGTTTTGGAACATTTACAGCATGACGAAATCGAGATGATAATTAGAAGAGGCCTTGATAAAACAAAAAGATCGGGATTACTGGATGATAAGGGGATCAGTTACATTGCTGATCTGGCTGCAGGTGATGGTCGTAAGGCCTTGAATTATCTTCAATCTCTGATAAGACATTTTCGGGATGACTCGATTTCTGTTAAGGAGCTGTCGGACGTATTACAGAAAAAATCGATGTTTTATGACAAGAATAAGGAAGAGCATTATAATGTTATATCTGCTCTACATAAGTCTCTGAGGGGTAGTGATGCTCAAGCTGGACTGTATTGGCTTGCACGAATGTTAGAAGCGGGTGAAGATCCAAAATATGTGGTGAGAAGATTGATAAGATTTGCTTCAGAGGATATCGGATTAGCAGACCCAAACGCTTTGGTTCAGGCCGTGGCATGTAAAGATGCCATCCACTTTCTGGGAATGCCGGAGGCAAACACAGCTCTTGCACAACTTGTCGTATATCTAGCTACAGCCCCTAAAAGTAATAGTGTTTATGTGGCCTATAAAGCTGCCCGGGATGATGCGAACTCCACAAGCCATCTTGGCGTTCCAATGCATATTCGTAATGCACCTACAAAACTTATGAAGGATCTTGATTATGGAAAAAATTACAGATATGATCACGAATATGAGAATTCCTACTCTTATCAGAAATATTTCCCCGATAAAATGGACGAAAAATTATACTATAAGCCCAACAAATTTGGCTTCGAAAAAGAGATAAAAAAACGTTTGGACTGGTGGGATAGATTAAAGAAGTCTTCTAAATAAAAAATTAACGCATCATGCAAAACACCGCTAATAAACTCTTATATATAGCTTTATAGCAGCAATATTCTAAGACCAAAAAACAAAAATTAGCACTCTAAGATTTAGTTTGACAATTTTATCGATCCAATTAAATTGTCCTTTGTTAGCAGTAAATAAGATAGATTGCTAAGAGGTGGGTAATGAAAAAGAATGAAATCAGGCAGCAGAAAGTTTTAGGTTTTCTTGTTGATGAGTATATCGAATCAGTAGAACCTGTTTCGTCCAAAATAATTTGTGAGAAATATATTTCCAATGCCAGTCCTGCTACAATCAGGATAGATTTGAACAAGTTAGAGAAGAGTAATTTGATTTATCAGCCTCATACTTCGGCAGGTAGGATACCCACGATTATGGGTTATCGAAAATATCTTGAGTATAAGAAAGAGGAACTAAGGTCTAAAACCTATGAGAATGGTCATATTCTCAGGGATATATTAATTAAGCATTACAAAGATACGGCTTTGGGTTTACATTATATAATGCAATTACTGGCTCGAGAAACCGATCAATTAAGTTTTGTGGCAGAGCCGGAAGTATCACTTGGAATTTTGGAAAAATTGGATGTATTTAAAATTTCCGATGATAAATTATTATTTGTAGTAAGTTTGGATTCCGGGTTGGATAAAACAGTAATAATTCGCTGTGACCATGGAATAACCGAGCAGCAATTACGTGCTATAGTTCGATATGTAAATGAGGAATTTGTAGGTCGCAGGATCTATGATATCCAAAATAAATATATAGATGAGACATCGGAAAAGTTAACTGAAGAGAATAAATTAATCAAATTATTCCTGGATGAATTGCATAATGCCATCAATGAGATCAGTAGTTATTACATTCATTTTGATGGTAGTATTTCTTTTCTGGAACAGCCGGAATTTAATGATAAAAAATCAATCCTGTCATTTCTTGGATTCATGCAGCGTCAGGATCATCTGATAAAGATAATGCAGACCTATGAAAAGAACGATGGATATCGTGTATTGATGGGTGAAGAATTGGGTATTTCCGAGATTGGTGATCACTCATTAATTTATGTAAAATATGAAATTTTTGGCATTCCCGGATATCTGGGGATTCTGGGACCCAATAGAATGAATTATATGAAGAACATCCCGATTATCAGGGATTTTGCAAAGATTATAACAAATACAACAAAAAAAGGTATGGTGGTAATAAAGAATGACAGCGAAGGTAAATAAGACAGATAAGGTTATCAAGGATAAGGCAGAAAAGGCTGAGAAAGAAACTAAGCCTAAGAAAATAACCTTAAAAGATCAGGTTGAAACTTTAGCTAATCAGGTGGAAGAATTAAGGGATCAGAAATTACGAATAGCTGCAGAGTTTGATAATTTTCGCAGACGTTCGCTAGAAGAAAAATCTAGTTGGATTAAAAATGCAACCGAGCGATTAATCATAGAATTGTGTGATGTTAAGGATAATTTTGAGCGTGCTGTTCAGGTTGATAACAGTGAAGAGAATGGTGATTCCTATCGTAAGGGGATAGAATTAATCTACCAGCAATTAGAGAATATTTTAAAGAAAGAGGGTGTTAAGAAGATTGAAGCATTGGAATCGGATTTTGATCCAAGATTTCATGATGCTTTAGCCCACATACCTTCGGAACTAGAAGAGAACAAAGTTGCTGCAGTTATCCAAAATGGATATACAATGAACGATAAAGTAATAAGAGCTGCCAGAGTTGCAGTATCAAACGGGGTAAAACCCCAACCAGCAGAAAATAAAGAAAAAAAAGATAATTAGGAGGAAACATGGGTAAAATTATTGGTATAGATTTAGGAACTACTAATTCCTGTGTTAGTGTAATGGAAGGTGGAAAACCTGTTGTAATTCAGAATGTAGAAGGAGCAAGAACAACTCCTTCTGTTGTGGCTTTTACTAAAGATAAAGAGAGACTGATAGGGCAGCTCGCTAAGCGTCAGGCTGTTACAAATCCCAAAAATACAGTGTCATCAATTAAACGTTTTATGGGTCGTCAACTCAACGAGGTTGGATCAGAAATATCCAACGTAACCTATGACCTCAAGGGTGGTAAATTTGGTGAAGCTACGGTTCATGTTGATGTAGATAATAAAGATTATACTCCTCAGGAGATTTCAGCCATGGTTTTAACCAAGATGAAAGAAACAGCAGAGGCTCATCTTGGAACAAAAATTACAGAAGCAGTTATAACGGTTCCAGCCTATTTCAACGATGCTCAGAGACAGGCAACCAAAGATGCAGGTAAAATTGCAGGTTTAGAAGTTAAGCGTATCATTAATGAGCCAACTGCCGCTGCTCTTGCCTATGGGCTTGAGAGTAAAAAAGAAGAAAAAGTAGCTGTTTACGATTTGGGTGGCGGTACCTTTGATATCTCTATCCTCGAAGTAGCTGAAGGTGTGGTTGAAGTATTATCTACAAATGGTGACACACATCTTGGTGGCGATGATTTTGATAAAAAAATTATGGACTTTATACTTGATAATTTCAAAAAACAAGAAGGTATTGATATCTCCGGTGATGCTATGGCTATGCAGAGAGTTAAAGAAGCTGCTGAAAAAGCTAAGATTGAACTCTCAGGAACTCAATCAACCAATATCAATCTTCCTTTCATCACTGCTGATGCAACCGGGCCAAAACATCTTAGTATTGATTTAACCAGATCAGAATTCAATAGAATGACTGCTGATTTGGTAGAACGTTCAATCGAACCATGTCGTCGTGCACTTAAAGATGCAAAACTTCAGATTGGTGATATTGATGAGGTTCTTC
>CAYYLA010000007.1:0-6678 GCA_964441785.1 uncultured Candidatus Cloacimonadota bacterium
CCCAACGGGGTTTACTTTAGCCTATGGTTGAACCTGTGAAACCATAGGATTGCAAAGACCTGAATATGATCTTTCCCTGAAGGGGATTACAAAGCACAGTATATAGAATCCGCCTAAAAGATTGGCGGACAAGACCCGCCCAAAAGATTGGTGGACAAGAAGGGAGATGGGAGATGGGAAATGTAACCTTGAGGAGCTCGTTAAAACTTGTAGGAAGAAGATAGGAACTTATTGAAATCTATTGTTCAGCTCTTAACTATTTGCGTTTATAAGCGTTTATTCGCGGTAATAATAATGAAAAATGAATGATGAATGATGAATAATGAGGAATTAGTAGGTAGTAGGTAGGGATCATTGCTGGAAATATTTGAGGACCAAGTCCGGCTTTTGAAGGAACTAATGGGAATTTGTAGGAATTCATAGGAACTCAGTGGGAATACTTAGCAATGAATAATGAATAATGAATAATGTACTGCCGCTTCCTGAAGACATTTTTTTTCCACTAAGTTTAGGGGTTTAGACGTTTAGTGCTGAGGCGTTTAGGAACATCTTTGAAAGATCTTTTCGCCTGCCGTCAACCGACAACCGTAAACTGTCAACCGCCTGCCTCGGCGTAATGCAATGGCCTGTTAAGGCGTAACATAGTGAAGACTAAAGCAGGGATAACCGCTTGCCCTCCGTATCGGGCATTGTTTACTCCGGCTTTCGACGGATGCCCGAGAAGGTGGGTCAACCGACAACCGTAAACTGTCAACCGTCAACCGTTAACTGCTAACCGTAACCAAAAATCCCCCACCAGATGGCAGGGGATTTTTATATATTATCTTACAAATCTATTGTTTAGAAAAAGTCCTTTTTCGTTGCATTGAGTAACTGTTTAAGCGTCTCTTTTCTAGATTTAATGTATTTAAGTTCTGAGCTGTTATCTGTACGTTTTTGATCTTCATTGAGGTAGTTTTCAGCCTGAACAAAATAGTCATTTGCTTCACCCTTGACCTTATCACGCTCTTCAGTCAACTGATCTGCTTTATCGCCATAAGCGGCTTTAGCTTCTTCTTCCAGTTTCAGGAATTGCTCATACTTGTTATACCCTTTGGCAAAATAAGTATCAGAAAGAATTCTGTAAGGTTGGAATTGTTCAGGATCTATCTCTAATGCTTTGTTAGCGTATTTTTCTGCATTACTAAATTGCTGTAATGAACTGTAACTGGTAGCAAGCAGGATGAAAACATTCGCGTTATTTTCAACCTTAACCTCAAGTTCTTTGGCAACATTCAATGCTTCTTGATAGTTTTCTGTAGCATTATAAGCATTAGCCAGGTTCATATAAGCTCTGATATTATCAGGTTGTTCAGCAATAATACCCTTGTATTGTTCGATTGCAGCATCGAGTTTTCCTGTTCGTTTATAACATGTTGCGAGTTTTTTCTGAATATCGTCATCTTCAGGATAAGCTTCAGAAGCGGCTTCAAAAGGTTCGATCGCATCTTCATACTCTTCCAGATCATAAAGAAGATAGGCTTTAAGATAGTATGCTTCAGGATATTCTGCATCTATTTCAAGGGCACTATCATAAGCTTCAATAGCTTCATCTGTATATTCATTATCTGCGTAGATACGTCCAATGCGTAACCAAATCTCTTTGTTTGCATCATCTTCGGCAACTTCGGTTAAAACTTCAATTGCTTCATCCATTTTATCCTGTTTCAAATAAGCTTTACTGAGATAATCTTTTACATCACTATTATCAGGTTCTGTCTCAAGGGCTTTCAGGTAATACTCTTCTGAAGCTACATAATCTTCTTTAATGAAATTGATTAAACCTAGATAAAAATTAGCTTCCAGATGACCAGCTTCAATTGCAATTATATCTTGAAATGTGGATTCTGCAGCATCATAATTTTCACTTTGAAAATGTTGTGAAGCTATAGCAAGTAACTTGTCTACTTCACCTGTACTGAATTCATGTAATTTCTCAATTAACTCTGAATTTACAACATTATAGCGTTCTTTTTTGTTCTTCTTCACAATAAATTTAGAATTAATAATCTCTCCAGATTTCATACTCATGATGTTGGCAATGACATTAAATTCTGTATTGGAAACAGAAGACACTTCACCCCAGATCAGGATGTCAGCGCTCAATTTCTCACCGATAACATTTCTATCCGCTTTGCCAAGGTATGTTATATTGTCATACCCGGATTCTTTAACGGCAGATTTTGTGGCTTTCAAATCCACAAGCTGGTAATCAGAATTATCTTCAAGAATGCTTTTAAAATCCTTTTCTGACATCTGTTTTGCTACATAAGCACTTGCTTTGTCAATTTTCTCGAATCCCAGAACAGCGATTGTGTCCGCCAACAACACTGAAGTAAACAGTGCGATAAGTGTGATTAATAATATTACTTTATTCATCAGACCTCCAATGATTTTCCTTAGTTATTCTAACTTGGCAAATTTTATGTTGTAACTAAATGGGGCAAGTTTTTTTTCTATTAAAAATAATAACTCCCGACAACAAAATTTGCCTTGTTTATTCTATATCACTTCTATTTATACTTTAATATCCTGTTAAATGTTAAAAGCAGAACCTGTTCCATATCTCTTAATTATTTATCTGTTTGGTTATCCAACACACTGGATGAAAATAAATTAGCAATCATCCAACAATAAATTTATTTAAGGATTTTCTCCATACTCTTGTTTCAAGATATATCCATATCGTCTAGTTAGGATGGCAAATTTATCTGCAAATAAATTGACTATAATTTTTCTCCTGTAAATTTTCGATGTTTAAATAAATCCATGAGGAGCTTTCAATGACCAGAAATATTGGTTTTCATCTTGTTTCTTTGATAGTTATAACGTTGTTGATTAATGGCTGTTTAACGACAGAATCCAAGGAATACTCTTTCACTCTAAATTCCGATGGATCAGGTAGTGGTGAGATAAAATTTATCAACATTGTATCCCAAGAAGATGAAGGAAAAGATGTATCTTTTTCGGATTTTGATGATTTAATGAATAATTGGATTAACGGGGATGATTTCGAAAAGGCAAATCCCAGACTTCGGGTTAAAAGTAAAGAGCTCTACGAAGATAAAGGACAACTTTGCGGTAAGGTCTCTTTTACTTTTGATAGAGTTAGAGATATTAATCTTTATCGTTTTGACAATTATGAAGATGCACCTATGATTTTCTATTTTGGAGATTTAACAGAAACATTGATAGAAACCAATGGTAAACGATTATCCGGAGGTAAAGATATTCCGATTATCTATATTGATGGAGATGCAAGAAGTTTTACTTACAAAACTCAGGTTGAAGAAAACATGTCAAATACACATAGTCTACTTTCTCTGCACAAGGTATGGATAAAAAACAGGTAATCTTCGAATTATAACTGATAATTACTATGAGAAGTCTGTTTAATTCAGGCTTCTCATTTTTGATAAAAACAACCTAAACAATAATTGGATAACGATTTGTGAAACGTTGTTCTATCTTTCCCAGACAATAATCCAGGATAAGTCCAATCAATCCAATAATGATAAGGTATATCAGCATTTCTGCTGTTTGGAATAGGTAGCGAAAGTCCAGAATTCTATAACCTAAACCGGATTGAACCCCCAGCATTTCAACCGCAATAATAGTTGACCATGCCAGCCCAAAGGTTATGCGCAAAACGTGAATGAAATTACTGCTTAACATAGGGATGATGACACGTTTGAAAATCCCTGAATCTGTTGCCCCATCCAATTGTGCTGCTTCAATTATTGATTTGGGAATTGTTTCAAAGGTTTTCATGATCGAAAGCAGAGAGGGTATAAAAAGTGTTAAAATCAAGATAATAAAAAGTGGAATTTCACCAATGCCAAACAGGATTATTGCTATCGGAAGCCAGGCAAATGGTGATATATTGCGAAGGAAATTCAATAGTGGTTTAATCAATTTAAAAAGTTTAGGGTTATAGTGAAAGATTGCCCCTGTTACAATACTCATAAACCAGCTCAATAATGTCGCAACAATAACCCGGATTAATGAACTGGATAAATCTTTTAATAACTGATTAAATGATATATTAAGGTTCAACCAGTTTTCAGGTTTGATATCTAAACTCACATTGAGTAAAGCGAAGAAAACCAGTAGAATCATCCAACCTGTAAGATTAAGGTGTGAAGACTTTTTTGTAGATCTCATCAGCATCTTTGATATTAGTGATATAACCCTTTTCAATCATCTTGTTAAATGCTTTCTTTTCAAAGCTATAATACTCGGGTTCTTTCTCAGTTGAAAAATGGATATGATTAAGAGCATCAGCTGCAAACTCCATGTCTAAGCCATAATGTGTATGAATCAGATTAAGGATTTTATTATCAGCATCTTCTATTTCCATGCATTGTTTATTTAGCAACCGCATCAGTTGATCAATTAGATCGTTATGCTCCGCAAGGGCTCTTCTGGAAACAGCAATATTGCAACAGGGGTGGTTAGGGAAAGATTCTCCATACCAGTGAAGAATGTTATAATCATCCTTAAGCTTAAGTATTGGTGGGATATAATAACTTATAGCATCAACTTCCTTGCTCTTAAGTGCGGCAACCAGATCCATGGGTGTTCTAAAATAAATCAACTCCCATTGAATCCCCAGCTCTTCGGCAACCATTTCTGCAATAATATCCAATGTTGATGCTTTTAAGACACCAACCCGCTTGTTTTGAAGGTCCTTGATATTCTCATATTGAGGTTGGGCAACAATCCCATCACTCTCACGCTCCAAAAAAGAATAGGATACTATGTCGTGTCCAGCAGCAACAGCGCTCCAGATATATGTAAAAGGTAGAATTGCAATATCAACCTCTTCCGCAATTAAAGCTTCTCCGGTTTCCCACCCAGATTTGAAATTAATAATATCCAGACCATCAATTGATTGATCCACCAATAGAATATCCAATGGTAAATGGTTCATTGATGGTTGGATAATTCCGAATCTAACATTATCTTCCTTATTGCTACAACTCAATAATAATGTTAGAATAACGATCATCAAAATATTTCTAAATCTCATAATTGACTCCAATAAAAAAAAATAGCCACCCTGAAACAGTCAGGGTGGCTATAATATATAACCTAGATCTTTACTGTAAGTTTAAAATCTAAATTTTAACTTAATACTTCTTCTAATGATTGCTTAAAGATTTCGATAGCTTTACGCAAATCTTCTTCAGAGATAACCAGTGGAGGAGCAAAGCGAATGATATGCTGATGTGTAGGCTTAGCCAGTAAGCCATTTTCTTTCATCTGCATACAAACATCCCATGCTTCTTTGCCATTGGTAGGTTTGATCACAACAGCGTTCAACAATCCTTTACCTCTTACAAGTTCGATAAGAGGAGAATTGATATTCTCAATTTCAGCGCGGAATATTTTACCCAGTTCTTCAGCTCTTTCCATCATTTTTTCTTCTTTGATAACGGTAAGTGCTTCTTTTGCTACAGCACATGCCAGAGGGAATCCACCAAATGTTGATCCATGCTCGCCTGGTTTGATGCAAAGCATGATTTCTTTACTGGAAAGAACGGCTGATACAGGAAGAACACCACCGGAAATTGCTTTACCAAGGATTACGATATCTGGTTTTACTTCTTCATAATCTACTGCAAGCATTCTACCTGTACGAGCGATACCTGATTGTACTTCGTCTGCTACAAAGAGAACGTTGTGTTTTTTACATGCATCATAACAACCCTTGATGTAACCTTCATCCGGTACAAAAACACCAGCTTCACCCTGGATAGGTTCTACGATAAATGCGGCAATTTTATCACCTTTTTCTTCTAAAATTGCTTCTAAAGCAGCAACATTATTATAAGGGATTCTTTCGATTCCTGGTAAAAATGGTCCAAAACCCTTATATGCTGTTGGATCTGTTGATGCAGAAACAATACTGATTGTTCTACCGTGGAAATTATCTTCACAGAAAACAAGAATAGCTTCATTTTCCGGAATACCTTTCTTTTCATAACCCCATTTACGTGAGAGTTTCATTGCAGTTTCAACAGCTTCTGCTCCTGTATTCATCGGTAATACCATTTCGTATCCAAAGAATTCAGTAACAAATTTTTCGTATTCTCCCAATTTGTTATTATAGAAAGCTCTTGAAGTAAGAGTGAGTGTTTTAGCCTGCTCAATCAGTGCATTGATAATACGAGGATGACAATGTCCCTGATTTACAGCGGAATAGGCTGAAAGAAAATCAAAATACTCTTTTCCTTCCGGATCCCAAACTTTTGCGCCTTCAGCTTTTGCTATTACAACAGGAAGAGGATGATAATTATGTGCACCATAATTTTCTTCCAGTTCCATAGCTTCTTGACTGCCTATGTTTCCATAAACTAATTTTTCTTCCATCTATACCTCCAATATTTTATTTTATTTAAGCCCTCATTGATAAAGTTAACTTATATGTCAATCATTTTCATTTAAATGATTTACTTGACTGATTTAAAGTGTTTTTTATCAAAAGGTCAATGGATGGAGTGCTATGAAAGCTAACTGGGATAATACGGCCATAATTGTGCCGGTTTACAATGGTGAAAAATATCTGGATGAACTAACCGCAAGGTTACTAGATTATTCACCAAAAAAGAACATTATTATTGTTAATGATGCTTC
>CAYYLA010000007.1:6688-23906 GCA_964441785.1 uncultured Candidatus Cloacimonadota bacterium
CGGTGTAAGTCACTCTCAGTACTTCCTCGATACTTGTCTGGCCGTTGACCGCCTTGATCAACGCATCGTGGAACAGCGTGGTCATGCCCTCTTCGATCGCGGTCTTCTTGATCACCGGCCCGTCGGCCCGCTGCAGCACCAGATTTTCAATCTTCTGCGATACAGGCAGGATTTCAAGAGGCTGAATCTCAAGGACACCATTTTTGCATAACAATTGATTGTGATTTGCAGCATAAGCCAGAGGATATGCCCAAATTTATAGCTAAACAGAACGAAAACGAAGCAGATCTCGTAATCGGTATGAGAGAATTCTCTCCTGATATTATGCCGGTCCATAGAGTAATGAGTAATACAATTACAAGCAAGATAGTTTCTCTGGTAGCTGGCAAGAATATTCTGGATTCACAATCTGGTTATAGATTGTATAGTTTGGATAAACTTGCGGGTCTGAAATTTGTCTCTAATCGTTATCAATTTGAAACAGAAGTTATACTTAAATTAGCTAAATTAGAGTCACAAATCGAGTTTGTTCCAATTCCAACAATTTATAATGGACAAGAAAGCCATATCTCCAATTTTCGGGATATCGGCAATTTTGTTAAAATTGTAATACATGAAATGATAAATAAATTGGAGTTGGAAAATGAGAATATTACTGACAAACGATGATGGGATAGACGCTCCTGGCATAAAGACACTTGCCAGAGTTTTACGTGATGCTGGTCACGAAATTATAGTAGTTGCACCCAGTACAGAACAAAGTGCAACCAGCCACTCAATAACACTACATCAACCATTAAGAATTCATGATCGCGGGGAACAACATTATGCTGTTACCGGTAGTCCTGCAGATTGCATGATTTTAGCTTTCAGTTCGATTATCAAAGATGATATTGATCTGGTGATTTCAGGGATAAATGCGGGACAGAATATGGGTGAAGACATCCTCTATTCAGGAACGGTTGCTGCCGCTTTGGAAGCGATGTTTATCGGGCAGAAATCAATAGCTCTTTCTATTGCAGCTTATCACGATCAGATGTTTGAAACAGCCGCACATTTTATGAAACAATTTATTGATGAAGGAATATTGGATCTGATTGAAGGTAAAATGGCGTTGAATATCAATGTACCAAATCTTCCAATCGATGAAGTAAAAGGGGTTAAGGTCACAACTATTGGTCATAGAAAGTATGAGGATTTTGTAAAAGAACAAAAAGACCCACGTGGACGCAAAATCTATTGGATAGGTGGTGCGAAAGCAATCTGGGAAGAGAAGGAAAATACCGATTTTCAGGTGCTTAATGATGGAAAAATCTCAATCACCCCCATTACCCCTAATTTTACAATTGAATCAAAATTTACACCGATTTTCCAATGGCTGGAAAACAGGAATTAAATGCGTACCGATTACCTTCGCAAACGTATGATCGAGATGCAACTAAAGGCACGAGGAATCAGCTCTTTATCTGTAATTAGAGCAATGTCCAGGGTGGAGCGTCACTGCTTTGTTCCAGACCACTTCAGACATCTTGCCTATAGTGATTCCCCCCTTAGTATTGGTAGTAATCAAACAATATCTCAACCATATATCGTTGCCTTTATGATAGAAAAATTGGATCTTAATGACAGCCACTCTGTCCTGGAAATTGGTACAGGGTCCGGGTATCAGACTGCCTTATTGGCTGAGATTGCAAAAGAGGTATATACTGTAGAACGTATTCAATCACTTGGTCTAGGTGCAAAAGAAATTCTCAATCAACTTGGATACAATAACATTAGATTCAAGATTGGAGATGGGACACTGGGCTGGCAAGGCCAGACAGAGAAAACCCTGACATTTGACAGAATTATCGTTGCTGCAGGTGCTCCCGAGATACCACATTCACTATTGGAACAGATTGCAGATGGTGGAAAATTGATAATCCCTGCTGGTAATAGAATTCAGCAGGAGTTAATAATGATAGAACGTTTCGGTGAAGAGTTCAGGACAAGTAATCATGGACCTTGTTCTTTTGTTCCTCTCATCGGAAAAGAAGGATGGGATAATTGAAAAATAAATGTGTAATTTTAATTATTTTTCTGGTGCTGTTTGCAGTACTTTCTGCAGAATCTCACACCGGATTGAAGGAGACGATTGAAGCTAAAATCAGTAATTTTGAGGTAGCTGATCAATTTAAGGTATTTTTGATTTCAATGGTGCCAATTTTTGAATTAAGAGGTGCAATACCTATTGGGATCTTAAGCTATAAATTACCTCTCTGGCAAGTAATTCCTCTTGCTGTTGCCGGGAATATGGTCCCGATATTTTTTATCTTATTATTTTTTGATTGGATAACTAAACTTTGTTTTAAAAATGAATTCTTGAAGCGAATTCTGGAATCTGTTTTTGCCAGAACAAGGAAGAAGGGTGAACTCATAGAAAAATATGAAGAGATCGGCTTGATGCTTTTTGTTGCAATACCACTACCTGTTACAGGCGCTTGGACAGGTTCTCTGGCTGCTTATCTTTTTGGATTAAAATTCTGGAAATCGATTTTCTATATTTTTATGGGTGTTTTGATTGCTGCTTTCGTTGTTACAATTCTGTCATTATTAAAATGGATCGGAGCAATAATAGCACTTGTTGCCTTATCTGTAATTCTTGTAGTAAATATTAGAAAAGCTAAAAAGGAGATGAAATGAAAAAGTTCTTTTTTACTCTTGTTATATCTTTATCTGTAGTCTTTTTGTGTGGAATGGATGTTTCGGGTCCACAAAGTGGTACCTGGAGCTCCGATGATAATCCAATAAATCTGGTCGGAGATGTTACAATTCCAGTTGGTGAAAATTTGAATGTTGAAGCTGGCGCAGAAATTATCGCTGCCGGGAACTATAAAATCACGGTTCAGGGAACAATTGAGATTAATGGCACAATATCTGATACAGTACGCTTCTATGGAAATAACGATTTAAACTGGGGTGGTTTGCGATTAGAAGATGAGTCTAATATGAGTTTTATCAATTATTGCCGTATATCCAATACGGATGATGATAACGATTATGCTGTTCACTCTGTTAACAGTCCTGTTTTTATCAATAATTCCTATTTTGATGATCATCGCAAAGCGGTTGGATTCTCTTCTATTTCAACAACGGATCCTTCAGCTATGGAGATAAGAAATAGTAAAATTAGTGACTGTATGCACCATGGGATTCTGATTAATGATAACTCTAACGCAATTGTTGACTCCTGTGAGATCACGAGATGTGGATTAGGAACACAATATCGTGGAGCTATCCAACTTGGATTGCAGAGCTCTGCTCATGATTGCTCACCTGTTATTACGAATAACTGGATTCATCATAATGGGAAACAGGGGATTACGATGGGGAATCTATTTAATTATGCTGGTATGAATCCTACTATTGAAAACAATATTATTGAATACAACCTGACCGGTGTCTATTTTTATAGTGCAACCGGGATAGTTAATAATAATAAAATCCGAAACAATTTTATCTCAGGAAATGAAAATTCTGGAGCAGGTGTGATGCTTTTTGGTAGTTCTGCCAATGGTATTTTTACTAACAATGAATTAACCGGCAATTTCACCGGGTTTTATCTGGATGGTGGAGCTACAGCAAATTTAGGGAATCTAGAGAATGCTTCTGATCAAGATGATGGATATAATTGGATTCATGATAATGTATCTGAAACAGATTCAGTCTTTTCTGTTTATAATAGGTCAAATGCTGATGTTATGGCACAGAATAATCTCTGGGATAGCTCTGACGAAGAAGAAATTGCGGAAACTATTATCGATTCCAATGATAATGGAGCTTATGGAACTGTAACCTTCCTGCCATTGGGGACAATGGATTTATATCCACCTATGGATGTGGCTGTCGAAACTAATTCTGATGATGATCCCTGGATTATGACACTGACGATAACACCGCCGGAAGAGATTTCCATGTCTGATTTTCTTGGATATAATATTTATGTTGATGGCACTTTTGTAGAAGGACCATATAATGATGTAACCTATGTTTTATCTGACATCGGACCTGCTGTATCCATTGAAATAGGTGTTTCTGCTCAGTATGAAGCTGGTGAATCAGATCTTGCAATAGAGGTTGTAGAGAACCTCATTTTCAAGATGCCTGTCTACTCTTATTCACTTGCAGATTCAACCTTGATGGTCTATATTATTCCGCAAGATCCTGGTAGCAGTACTGCTTTTACCGGATATCAGTTTTATGTTGAGGATTCACCAGTAATGGTTACAACAGATCTTGAGGTTGATCTGACAGATTATTGTACCTATGGAGAATCATTTACTCTCAGTCTTTCGGCTCTATATGAAGGTGGATATGAATCAGTTGCTTATGAAGAGGATATTACCTTTGTTGATGTAACAGATGATGTTCCTGAGCATTCAGGAGTGAGCTGTTATCCTAATCCAGCCAGTCTCTCTTCAGTTGGATCAAATCGTGGAGCAGCTGTTGTTATTTCCTTTAACATACAGGAGAGAAGTGATGTAGAATTATCAATATTCAATATACAGGGTAAACGCGTACGAACATTAATCTCATCCAACCTGGAGAGAGGATATTACGATCAGTCATGGGATGGTTTGGATGATAATAACAGATCTGTTGGTTCTGGAATATACTTCTATCATCTTAAAACCGGTGATCAAAATTCTGCCGGGAAGATGGTTATATTGAAGTAGATTCATTTTCCTGAAAATTGATTCATTCCTTAAATAGAAATAGAGGTAAATGTTTAAAATATTATATTGACATGTAGCATAAAGGTTTAGAATTTTACGTTACATTAAAAAAGGGGAAATAGTAAATATGAGTTTACTGGATAAAGTTTTTTCGTTTGATGAAGCAAAAAAAGCTCAAGCTTTAGGTCATTATCCATACTTCCGGATTATCAGTTCCGAACAGGATACCGAGGTTATGGTTAACGGTAAAAGAATGCTCATGATGGGTTCTAACAGCTATCTGGGTTTAACTAATCATCCACGCATTATCGAAGCATCAAAAAAAGCTACAGATAAGTATGGAACAGGGTGTGCAGGTTCACGATTTCTAAATGGAACGCTTGATATTCATATTGAATTGGAAGAACGTTTGGCTGCTTTTGTTGGCAAAGAGGCTGCGTTGGCTTATCCTGCTGGGTATATGGCTAATCTTGGAGCAATCTCTGCTATGATTGATCGTAATGAATACATCATTACCGATAAATTGGATCATGCTTCCATTATCGATGGTTGCAAGATGTCTTTCGGAAAGATGGTTCGTTATAATCACAATGATATGGATAGTCTGGAAAAAACACTGCAGAAAATCGAAGATAAAAATGGTCTTATTGTGGTTGATGGGATATTCAGTATGGAAGGTGATATAGCAGATATCCCCGGGATATGTGAATTAGCTAAGAAATATGATTTCAGTGTGATGGTTGATGAGGCTCATTCTCTGGGTGTTCTTAATAAGGATGGAGCAGGAGCAACTGCCTATTACAATAAAACCGATGATGTTGAGCTGATTATGGGAACTTTCAGTAAATCTCTTGCATCTATTGGTGGATTTATTGCTGGCAGCAAAGATGTGATACATTATCTTAAGCATAAATCAAGACCGCTGATTTTCAGCGCTTCTTTAGCGCCAGGTTCAGCGGCTGCTGTTATAGAAGCTCTTAATATTATCAAAGATGAACCGGAACGTATCGATCAACTTTGGGATAATACCCACTATATGTTGAAGAATTTTAAGGAAATGGGTTATGAGACCGGTGTATCATGTACACCAGTTATTCCTCTTCATGTCGGTGATATGATGAATGCTTTTGGTATGTGGAAACGACTCGATGAAGAGGGCGTATTTATCAATCCTGTGATAACTCCGGCTGTTCCACCTAATGATAATCTTATCCGAACCAGCTTCATGTCTACTCACACCAAAGCACAATTGGATGAAGCATTAGGCAAATTTGAAAAAATTGGAAAAGAATTGGGAATTATCTAAATAATTTTCTTATACACTTTTCGGGCAACTGATTATTATATTAGTTGCCCATTTTTTTGTCATAGGAATAAAATTTGCATCTATATTTTGAATCATTGGAGGGTTGTATGAATAAATTTTTTGTAATGTTTTTAATTCTAATTGCTTGCCTCTCATTATCTGCTGTTAAACAAGATGTTGATGATGCCTGGCAGGTTGCTGATAATTTTGTTAATAGTCATCTTTCAGGACACAATTTAGTAAACCAGGTGCATTTCAGAAGTGACAACAATGAAGATATTTTCCTATTTGAAACAGATAATAATGGATTTATTGCAGTTCCCGGAGATGATATTTTTCCTCCTGTAATTGCCTATTCAAAACGCAACAGTATTGCAGAAACAGGGAATGCATTTATAACATTGATCGAGAGAGATCTTGAGAACAGGAGAAGATATTACCAGATTAATCCTGATAGTGCTGTTCCTAATCAAACAGCATGGCGTAATGCCAAACAACAATCCAGAAGAGATCGTGATTTCCAGCAATGGCCTCCTGAGGATTCAACCCCAACCGATGGCTGGGTAGAGACAACCTGGAACCAGAGCGGCGTTTACAATCGATTCTGTCCTCTCGATAACTCAGGTGAACGTTCGGTAGTTGGATGTACTGCAACAGCAATGGCAATGATTATGGATTTTCACAACTGGATTGGTGATCCAACCTTTAATAATTCTGATGACTATTATAGCTGGAGTCAAGGTATGTACATCGATAATGACCATAATGAGCGTGATTTTCCTACCTTCTCTGAGCTTAATGTCTATCTTGATGATCTGGTCGATCATTATGCAAATGATATTTCCTTAACCAATGATGATAAATCCGCTCTAAGTTTTGCTGCCGGTGTTTCTGTTGAGATGGATTACAGTTCAACCGGTTCCGGTGCCTGGGGCGTTGTCTGGCCTTTACTTAATAAGTTTGGATACGATTCCGCAACTGAAATTGACGGATATGCCGGGAATTTTTATGATATTATGATCGATAATATGAAACATATGCGTCCTGGCGAAATGGCTATCTACAGTGAAACCTCGGGCCATGCTATTATTGTTGATGGCTATAACACCGATGATTTCTATCATTTGAATTATGGTTGGGGAACATCAAATAATACCTGTTGGTACTCACTGCCCAACGGAATGCCATCAGGATATACGGTTATTTCCAGTTGTATTTTGAATATAGAAGGTGGTGATATCCCAGTAGAAGTTAATGGCAATATCTATGCGTCCGGAACCTCGATTGAAGGTGCTGAAATCAATCTCTATGGCGAACCATATTCGTATCGTGCTTTAGTGGATGAGAGTGGATCCTTTGAATTACCTGCTGTCTTGGAGGGGTATTATACCTTAGAAGCCAGGTTGGATGATAGAATTTACTACTATTACGAAGAAAATGTTTTGATAAATGAAGCTAATACGAACCTTAATATTACCCTGGGTAATTTCGATGCTGTTACCGGAAATGTTTCTGCTCCTGTCTCTACTGAAACCAGCACTATTCGACTCTATGAAGATGGTGAGCTAGCTTACCAGGGTTTTGCTGATGAAAATGGCGATTTTTCAATCGCAGATGTATTACCGGGAAACTATAGAGCTACTGCAAGTTTAGAAGGTCTTTATTATCAGGAAAATGATATTGAAATTACGTTGGAAAATCAAACCGCATCCTTTGAACTTCAACCATATCCAAGTGGTCTTGCTCAAAGCTTTGGAACATCTTCAGAAAGTATCTGGTCACTTGTTCCCGGGTTTACTCTTGGTTGTGCTATAAAACTTACCGGTGATGAGTTGCTGGAAAGTGGTGAAGATATTATTGCCGGTGTTCGATTTAAAGCACCATTTAATGATGATACAGGCTGGTTGAAAGGTCAAATCTGGGAAAATGATATGCTTATCGCTGAAAAGGATATTACAGATTTCTCCGAAGGTGATTGGATATCCTGCGACCCTGGTAACTACATTATGATTAATCCTGATAACGAATATTATGTTGGATATATGGCTTTTTCCGAGTCTGGACAATTTGCCTGGCACGATAATACACCACGCGTTTCCGGGAAAGGCGCATTTGTAAATCATTCAGGTTGGACAGAACTGCAACCGGGTAATTTTGATTTTAACTTCTCTATCGAAGCCTTATTTGGAAGTCATGAATTTGGTTTGATAAATGGGTCTGTTCAGGTTACAACCTCTTTGAGAGACTATTCTGAAATTGTTATTAAAGCGGGTACCTTTGTAACCCATCCTGAGGATGATGGAAGTTTTGAATTACCTGTAAAATATGGTGAATATGATGTTCAGGCATTCTTTGCCGGAGGAGAAAGTAATATTATCTCTGGAATAATTGTTTCCGAAACCGAATCGGTTGTCGAAGCTGGTGATCTACTTCTGACTAATACTGAGAACTCCGACGATGATCTTCCAGCTGTTACACAATTCATTAAATGCTATCCCAATCCTTTCTCAAGAAGTACGTTAACTAGAAAATCACAACTGACAATTCTCTTTAATACCGGAGAAACGAACAGAAGTCAAAATATTGAGACAATTGAGATTTTTAATTTACGTGGTCAAAAAGTGCGTTCTCTTTCAACATCAAAACGTGATGAATCAGGAACCTATAGCGTTTCATGGGATGGTAAGGATGCTAATGGCAGGACCATGCCGTCGGGTATCTATTTCAGTAGAGTTAAAGCACGGGATATCAAAGCAACAAAATTTTTGATGCTTAAATAGATTCAAAAAAACTGTCTGTTATTGTTTGCATCTCCTTCACTATGTTTACAATAGCAGGCAGTTTTATTGTCCATTTTTACACATATTATGTACGACAGAGTACAATTTGATGATCCAATATTGCAATTATTATAGTCAGAGAAATTTTGACGAAAGTTACCAGATTGCAGAATTGATACGCAACCTTAACAATTATAGTAATTTAAATCGAAGCCTGGTTTTGGGGTTTGTACAACTTATTATGGAATAATCGCTTGGAACAACCCTTGCTTGTAAATTGAGTATAAATTTATGAGGGGAGAGTATGAAACGAACAATTATTATAATTCTTACTTTAATCTGGATAGGACTTTTATCTGCAGAATGGATATACTTGAATGATTCTCGTGAGAAACTTGAACAACCACAATTTAACGTTGTCGATCAACGTAGTAATGTATTAGAAATTTCATTCGAATTACCTGGATTCAAAAAAGAAAATATTACATATAATTCTGAAGTTTATACTAAAATATCATCGCCTGGCAGTGGTGAATTTCTGGCAATTGGCAAGCCTGATTTACCACGTTTCAGTAAACTTATTCAAATACCTTCTACCGGTAATGTATCAATAGAGATTATGGATAAAAAACGTTCAGTAATCCAGGATCTACTAATCTATCCAAGACAACAACTGCAGAGTGAAAGTAAACGGGAAGCAATACCCTTTACAATTGATAATGAATATTACACTTCAAATGAGATGTTCCCAGGGAGTTATTGCAATGTCAGCGATCCTGCTATTATGCGTGATTTAAGGGTTGTTACTTTGACAATTAATCCTTTCAGATATGATCCAGCAGCTAAACAATTAGAAATCATTGAAGCGATGACGATTCGAGTTAATTTTGATAATGAGGAAGGTAATAACACCAAGTTGAGTAACAGAAAACAATCACGTTCATTTGCAGAGATGTATAATGCATTGGTTTTGAATTATGATGAAACAAGGGATGACTATCAGAAACCTTCTTATCTTTTTGTTCATCCAGAAAATGATGATATTGCTCCATATCTCAATGAATTGGTAAAATGGAAGAAGGACAAGGGATTTGAGGTAAATCTTGTATCAGTTGATGACGCTGGATCTACACTTCAAAATATAAAGAGTTATGTCCAAGATGCGTATGAGAATTGGGAAAATCCTCCGGAATTTCTCTGTCTGGTTGGTGATGCAAATGGCCCCTTTGCAGTTCCTACGGGGCATTACAGCCAGGGAAATTATGATGGTGAAGGTGACCATTACTATACAATGTTAGAAGGCGATGATTATCTTTCGGATATCTCTGTGGGCCGATTATCCTTCAATACATTAAATGAATTTGCTACAATTATATCAAAAATACTTAACTATGAAAAAATGCCTTATACAACAACAACCGATTGGTATAATGAGATTCTTCTGGTAGGTGATCCATCTGATTCCGGGCCATCCTGTGTTGACACCAAGCTGTATGTGGGACAGAAGATGCAGCAATTTAATCCAAACTATAATTTAAATGAGATATATCTCGGTAATTGGGTTACAAACATTGCCAGCAATCTTAATGAGGGCGTTCTATATTTCAACTATCGTGGTTTTGCCAACATGAGTGGATGGAGCATATCCAATATTTCGGCCTTAAACAATGGATATATGCTCCCGGTAGCAGTTGCGATAACCTGTCAAACCGGGAACTTTGAAGCATCCCAGGATTGCATTAGTGAACGTTTTTTAAAGGCAGGTACGCCTACCGTTCCCAAAGGTGCAATCGCTGCTATATCAACCGCAACAGGGAATACGCATACTTGTTTTAATAATTCCATGGATTCCGGGATTTTTGAAGGAATTTTTGTTGATAACATCTTCAATATGGGCGGTGCACTTAATATGGGTAAATTGAATCTTCATCTTAATTACCCTGAAAATCCTCATAGCTATGTTGAAAAATTTTCCTACTGGAATAACCTAATGGGTGATCCCGGTATGGAATTATGGACTACCGTACCGGAAGAGCTATCTGTATCTTATGAGGAAAATGTCAGCAGTGGCACAAATTATTTGGATGTTCTGGTTGGGAACAACGCTGGAGAACCACTGGAAGATGCCTGGATTACTGCACGTTCATATAATGATGATATTTTGAGCTCTGCTTATTCAAATATTAACGGATTTGCGCAACTCGATATCAGATCAGATTATGAAGGTCCTGTTTCTATTGTTGTTACCAAACATGATTTTATCCCTCATCTTGGATACTTCAATATCGAACCGGCTCCCTCATTTGTAAGTGTAGAAAGCTTTGATTTCAATGAAACTAACGGTAATTTTGATGGTGTGATAAATGCAGGTGAAACCATTGATTTTTTCATTGATCTGGAAAATCATGGATCTTCCTCTACTGGAGATATTACAGTAACATTAGAATCCTCTCTGAACGAGGTCTCTATAGATGTTGATGAACTAAGCTATAATAGCATTGCTGCTGGCGATGTTGCTGGACCTATCAATCCCGCTGTATTAAACTTTGATGCCTCAATCCCGTCAGGAACAGAAGTGCTGCTAACTGTCAATATTCAAGCGGGAACAGACACATGGGTAGACTATATTTATCTTGAGGTTGCAGGACCTTTCCTCCAATTGGATAATTACACAATTATTGATAACGATGATGCTATTCTTGATCCAGGAGAGACAGCTGATCTTCAGATTCAAATCAGTAATATTGGTTCTAATAACCTGAATAATCTTGTTTTTACTCTGGAAACAGATGCTCAGAATATAGATATTCTTGATAATTCTGTAGAACTGTCTGGCATATCTGCAGGACAGATAATCAACGTTTCAGATGTTTTTGAGATAGAAGCAGAGCTGTTGGCCGTACCGGGTAATCAAATTCCTATGAATCTGACTATTACCAGTAGTGAAGGATATCAACAAGAAATAATGTTCTTGCTTGAGCTTGGAATCGTCGCTGTTACACATCCGCTGGGACCCGATAATTATGGTCATTATATCTATGATGATGATGACGTTCTCTACATTAATACTATGCCTTATAATTGGATAGAAATAGATCCCGAAAATGGTGGGCCAGGTGAAGTAATAAACATTGGTGATGTAGGTAATATGGGATCGGTTGTTCATAGAGAATTACCCTTTCCTGTAACATTCTATGGAGTCTCTTATGATTCCTTAACAATTTGTACAAATGGTTGGATTGCTCCGGGGGTTACCAATAATCAATCATTTATGAATTGGATGATTCCAGGTGCTCCGGGACCTTCTCCAATTATTGCAGTTTTCTGGGATGATCTGTTAATGGGAGAAGTTGATGGCTCTGGACAATATGTCCCAAATGGAAGCAGTATCTGCTATTACTATGACCAGAATGAACATTATCTTGTTGTACAGTGGTCCGGTTTGCAGAATGAGTATGACTTATCAGAAGAGATTTTTCAATGTTTAATATATGATCAACAATATTATCCATCCAATACTGGAGATAATATCATTAAGATGCAGTATCACACAATTAATAATGTTGATCAGGGGGATTATGAGAATTTCTTTGTCAACCATGGCATGTATGCTACGGTAGGTATCGAAAATCATCTAAGTGACGATGGTATCCAATATACTTATAATAATGAATATCCAACAGCCGCTAAAGAATTGGAAAGTGAAACAGCCTTAACAATATCTGGTGCTCCCATAAATAGTGAAAGTGCATACCTGGTTGTAAATGCTTTAAATACAATTGATAATGATAATGATGGGTTTCTGGAAAATGGAGAAGAGATAGAGCTGTATATCTCTTTAACAAATCTCGGGGTTATTAATGCAACTAATGTTACTGCTGAAATAATTAATGAAGATGATTATCTAATTGTGAATGAGAGAGAGGTTACCTATCAGGATATTGAGGGTAATGCTACTTCAATAAATGTTGATCCTTTTGAGCTTACCCTTGCAGAAAATGCTCCCCAAGGTTATTCTGCCTATTTTCAATTATTGATATCCTGTGATACGGATGCTTGGGATGTTTATCTGCATCTTGATTTGAGTGGTCCAATGCCACATGTTGATAATTTTAAAATTGAAGATACTAATAATCATATACTTGATCCAGGTGAAACATCGATGTTATCCTTTGAAATTACCAATGATGGTGAAGCACCTGCAATTGGTATGGAGATGGTTTTAAATTCATTAAATGATCATATAGTACTGGAGAATACAAACATCTCTATTCCTGATCTTGATCCAGGTGAATCCTATGGGACAGAGATTGCAATAAGCGCTGATGATGAGATTGAAATGAGTAGTCATTTTGATATTCAATGGTCAATAAATAATGATCAGGGATATGATTTTCTGGGTGAATATACCATGTATATATCACAATATCCATTGCAGTTCTTTGAAGAATTTAATGAATTCCCTCCACCTGGCTGGACTATTGATGGAGATAATTGGATTTTGAATTATTCAAACTATGCAGGAGGTTCTTTCCCAGAGATGACATTTTGGGGTGGCAATAATGAATTTGATGGTACTCAGCAGATTATTACTCCTCCCTTGAACACCCTAGGATCCAACCAGTTAAGACTCAGATTTAAGCATACTATTGAAGCATCAGCAGAAGGTTTTATATGGGGTGTGAAGGTCTCAACAGATATGGAAAACTGGAATACTCTTTATGAAACCCAGGGTATTACATTTTATTACCTAAATGAGGAAATAATTCTTAATGCACCGCAAATTGGTAGTGAGTCACTGTTTGTTTCTATCTATCTTATCGGGAGTTCTGAAACGGTTTATTTGTGGTTTATTGATGATGTAGAAATTAGTTATATTCCTTTTGAACCTCATGCCTTCATTTTGGGAAATGTTTCCTTTAATAATGGGGATACAGATATGAATGATGTTGTTATCTCAGCTGGCGATTTTTTTACAGTACCTGATGATAATGGGGATTATATACTTGGTGTACAGCCGGGCATTTATGATGTGAAAGCTTTTAAACCAGGCTATATTGCATCTATTAGTGAAGATGTTGCAATTGATGGGTTGTGGAGTGAGACCTCAATTAACTTTGAATTGGATGAAATAGAAAATGACTATATTCCAGAGAATTTTGCGGTTGAAACTGAAATATCTCTGGCACATCTATCATGGGATATACCAGGCTATAATGGAGAAAATTCACGCGATGAAGAATTGCAGGTTAATCTTAACGATGATAAAAATAGTAGAGATCTTACATCATACCTGATTTATCGTAATCAACAGGTTATTGCTGAGATATCTGATATTTCTCAGACCACCTATGAAGATGGACCTTTGGCTGAAGATACATATACATATTATATTGCTGCAATTTATGATGATAGTGTTGAAGCGGTTTCGGATTTTGTCGAGATAGAGATAACTCTGCCAACACCTCAAAATCTGGTTGTTACTACTACACCCTCTGGTAATAATGTTATCTTGAATTGGCAATCGCCAAACGATCTGGTTACCGGATATAGAGTATATTGTGATGGTGAGATGATTTCCCAACAGCAGACCACGTATTATATTGATACTTCTGTACCGGAAGGAACCTATATATACGGAGTCAGTGCTCTCTATGGTGGGGTAGAATCCTCTCTGGTAGAGCAAGAAATTGATGTTACAGATTCTGAAGATTTGATACCTCAAAGAACAGAACTTCTGGGCAATTTCCCAAATCCATTTAATCCGGTTACCTCCATTAGATTCACCTTGAGTGAAACCGCTAAGATTAAGATTGATGTCTTCAATGCTAAGGGTAGACATGTTAAAACGTTGATTAATGATCATTTGATACCTGCAAGTTATAGCTTTGATTGGAACGGACAAGATGATTATGGGAACCAGGTCGGTAGCGGTGTTTATCTATATCGTATGCAGCTAAACGGATCCAATTTCGCTACGAGAAAAATGATATTGATGAAATAGTAAATGGAAGACCCGACTTCGTTAACCACCTGCCTGCCTTGTCTACTCCGGCAGCTACCGGAGTTGACAGGTAACGGTGTAGTGGTTCGAAGCCGGGTCAACCGTAAACGGTAAGCAGTAAGTGGTTGATAGCTATTGGAACAGGTAAATTTTGAGGACCGTGTCTGGCTTTTTGACGGAACTTGTAGGAAAGCGCTGAAACAGAGATCATATATTTTGAAGTTTACCCCAAAATCCTAACCACCCTCAAATCAACCCGCCGGACTTTTTTGCATCGCAAAAAAATTCCGGTCACCATACCGCAATACCCATCCAACCCATAAAAGCAACCATCTGAGGATTTTATTTGCCATCAAACCATCCAAACTGGATACTGGGATTATGAAAAAAAAATTGATTAATGCAGGATTAATCGCCCTGTTTTTGCTCATTTCGGTAACATTGGGTGCTGATGTAATTGAGTTGAACAAAGAGAGTATTCGCATCATATTGGAAGATATTCTGACAGAAGATGGCAGAATTGATAGAGAGGTTGTAAGTGAAGCAGAGCGTTTTGAGGTTTTTAAACTACGGATTGGTGAAAACTCTGATAATGAAAATATCTGGATTGAAATAAGTATCCCGAAAGAATACAGGTATAGTGAATATTTTCTCCTGCCTGTTCCCTGGGTGCCAATGGATGTTTTCATAGATGATTTAATTTTCACAAATAGCATGTCATTTAAACTTCTTGGGAATCAACCATCACTGTCCCAATACTATGTTCCTTTAAGAATAGCGGATGTTTCGCCGGAAGGATTAGACAGGGTTTACGTAAAGCTGGCGTTTCTGGATTTTCGAGCTATCAGAGATCTGGAGTCCAGCATCCTGGGTGACAAGGAAGCAGCCTTTAAATTAGCAGAAAAGCGTATATTACTCACACAGGTTGCTGATCATATCTTCTTTTTTATCGGTAATCTCCTGGTTATCGTTGGGCTAATCTCATTATTTATCTTCTTTGTTAGAAAGCATTTACGCGACTACACCTTTTTGATATTCTCCATTATGGCATTAATCACAGGTTTATTTCATTGGATATTCTCACCCTTCACAGATTTTCTGAAAATGAACCATCAATTCCGCTTTCATTATCTCGGTTTTTTCTATTTGATACTTTATTATCTTCTGGTAATTTTTATAAATCTTCTCTTCAAATATAAACGGAAGGAATTTATCATATTTCTTTACTCATTCATTATTACAATACCTTTGATAATGCTGGAAATTATACATCCAATCTCGATGCGATACATTTTTACAGGATACATTTTTATTCTATTTATCTACACCGTTATTCAGATCAAAAATGATCATCGTTTCAGTCTCAGTAGCAAAATAATTCTGGCATTGGGTTTCTCAGTATTCCTTATCCTCTTCATTCTTCAATTTTTTAGAATTCTGGAGCGATTCCACATGGTTTTTTCTCCTTTTGGGATCGGGATAGCTATTTTGAGTGTTATCTTTACTTATTTTATCCTCCAGCATTACAAGAGCTCAATGATGGAGTTGGAAGAGCAGAAAATCAAATTGATCAAACTAGAGCAGGACCAACTTCAATCACAACTTAATGCGTTGAAGAATCAAATTGATCCACATTTTCTGTTCAATAATTTTGGAACGTTAATATCATTGATCGAGATGGATCAAAGCCTTGCCGTTAATTTCGTAGAAGAGCTATCCAAGGTATATAGATTTATCCTTCAAATTAAGGATAAAGAGTTAATTACACTTTCCGAAGAACTTGAGTTTACAAAGTCCTATATCTACCTGCTGAAGCAACGATTCAGAGATTTCCTCACAATCAACATAGAACTGGATAAAGGATTAATGAATAAGTTCGTTGTACCTCTCAGCTTGCAAACCCTTGTAGAGAACGCCTGTAAACATAACGTGATTTCCGAAGATCTGCCATTAACTATTTCAATTAAAGATTTTGAGGATAATTTGATTGAAGTCCGTAACAACTACCAACCCAAACGTCAGTTAACTGTTACTCATAAAATTGGACTTGATAATCTGAAGAAACGTTTTTCCTTCTTTACAGATAATCAGATTTTTATTGAACAGAAGGATAAAGAATTTATTGTAAGAATCCCAACAATAGATGAGATAAGGTAGGATATCATGAAAGCTGTTATTGTTGAAGATGAATATTTTGCAGCAGATCGTTTGAGAAAACTTCTGGCTGAAACAGCGCCCCAGATTACTATTGTTAATGTATTGGAAAGTGTCAGTAAGGCTGTGAAATGGTTCAATGAAGGACATGAATATGACATTGTATTCATGGATATCCAATTGGCAGATGGTTTGAGCCTGGAGATCTTTGAGAATACCACTATCACAACACCTGTGATTTTCACAACCGCCTATGATG
>CAYYLA010000007.1:23921-24581 GCA_964441785.1 uncultured Candidatus Cloacimonadota bacterium
CGTTTAAACTCAATGGTATTGATTATCTTCTGAAACCGATAACCAGAGATTCACTGGTTCATAGTATCGAGAAGTTGAAAATGGTAGGTGCTAGAAGCGATTCAGAGATATCTTATGATAAGATCAAAAGCTTCCTGCAAAATGATAGTCAAAATTATAAAACCCGTTTCCTTGTTAAGACAGGACAGGTTATGCAACCAGTTAGTACAGATAACATAGCTTATTTCATTATTAAAAATCAGATCACCTACCTGATCACAATAAGTGGTTCGAAACATATGGTAGACAACACCTTAGACGAGTTGGAAACCGTTGTTAATCCGGCAAAATTCTTTAGAATCAATCGCCAGATGATTCTGTCGGTTGATGCAATATCAAAGATTCATCCCTACTTCAGTAATCGATTGCTTCTGGAGATCAAACCGGAATTTACTGAGGATGTAATAGTAAGCAAACGCAAGGTTGCTGAGTTTAAAAAGTGGTTGAATTGGTAGGTTGTTAGTTGAATAGATTAAATAGGTTGGATTGGTTCTAAAATTCTCTAAGTCATTGGCATTTTTATTTTCCTCAATGAAGGATACTAACGAGGCGCACTGCGAAGAGCGAAGAAAAAAGAAAAAAGAATCCTCCTTCGCCAAGGCTATGGAGGATCTGCGAAAA
>CAYYLA010000008.1:0-10032 GCA_964441785.1 uncultured Candidatus Cloacimonadota bacterium
CCCCTCGCGTTCAAAGACGCTACTTAGAAATCCAGACAAATTACCAACATATCCCGAACACTGAAGAAATTCTGCCATCTCGGTAATCAGACTTTTCTTATCCAGAGCATAATAATCAAGTTTTATAAGATCTTTTGAAAATATTTTCATTTCACCTGTATATTTCCCATTTTTCTATTCTATAATAGGGCATTTATTTGCTTGACTACAAAAAGTCAATTTTTTTTTGTGATGAGGATAAAACATATTAATATTATAAAGAAGTAATAGAAAGGAGAAAACAATGTTTACGAAAAAACACAAGACATCATTACTTATCATGATTCTGACAATGATATCTTTAAACCTGTTTGGAAATCCAGTACCACGGGAAACAGTTGTAGCAGAATACAACGGGGGGCAAATACAATCAGGCGACCTTGATGACAGAATCTCGCAGATTCCACCTATGTACCAGACAAAGTACAAAACAGAAGATGGTAAAAAAGGGTTATTGGACATGATGTGCACAGAAGCAGTCTTTTACCAGGAAGCCAAAGAACTTGGTATTGATGAAGCTGATGATTACCTTAGACGTGTAGACATGCAGATTAAGGCCATCTATTATAGAATCTATAAAACAAATCTACTGGCAGAGAATGTTATTCTAACCGAAGAAGAGAAAATGGCTTTCTTTAGAGAAGAATCAGAAAATCTCTATGCTGGTAGAATCTATGAAGAGGTTGAAGATAGAATTATCAGAAAACTTCGCCCTGAAAAAGAAAAACAATTTCTTGAAGATTACTCTAAAAATATATTCAACAAATATGATATTAAATTAGTGGATTCAGTTATTGAATCAATTGATTTAAATCTTCTTTATAACAATAAGGAAATAGAAACTCAGAAAATCATTACCAGCTCTAACCCGGAAATAGAAAAAGATGTTGCCTTTTTGTTAGAGCAATATCCAGAATTCCCACCGCAGCAGAAAACATCATTAATGATGATAGATAATCTTAAAAAGATGATAAATGACTGGGCTCTTATCGAAGCTTTTTATCATGAATCATTGGAGAAGGGTTACGAATCTAATGAAACAGTAATAAGAGATGTAGAACAAATAAAGAAAAACATGATGATGAAATCTGCGTATAACAGACTCGTTGTAAACGCTATCAACATTGATGACGAAACCATGAAACGATATTACAATGACCATATTGATGATTTCAGTTCAAAAGCATCAAGGAAGATCCAATTTATGGCTTTTAATGATGAAAAAACAGCCAACGACATGTATAAAAAGGCAAAGAAACTCTTAAAAAAGAATGATCTGGAAGCCCTCGATGCCATGGCAGCCGAGAGCAGTCTTTATCCAAAAAATAATGGAAAACCGAATCTTATCTATGAGAATCAGTTTATTCCTGGAATTGGAAGGGACGAGATCTTCTCAGAAAAGATTTGGGATAAACCTTATGGAAAAACCAATCCTGCAAAATTCAGCAAAGTCTTCGAAAATTCCAAAGGGGAGTTTGCATTTTTCAGAATTATTGAAGATAACCCAGCTGAAGCAAAACCGTTTTTAGAGACAATTGATCAGATTAAATCTCGCATGAACAAAGAGTTATCAAAGCAGAAATTCGATGAAGTTACAGCTCAATTAAAAGCTAAGTATAATGTAGTAAAATATGAGGACAGGCTTTTTGTTATCTTAACAGCAGAAGAGTATTTTAATTTGGCAGAAGAAGCACAAAAGAAGAGACGTTTTGAGGATGCGATTTATTACTACAATAAAGTAGAAAAATATCATAAAAATAATAAAGATGATTACAAAGCATCCTTTATGGTTGCATTCATCTATTCTGAAGAGTTAAAAGATAAAGAAAAAGCCAAAGAGCTATTTAATGATTTCTTGACCAATTATCCTGAAGGTGAGTTACATGAATCTGCAAGGTTTATGATTCAGGAATTTGATGGAGAGATAGATTTCGAATCAAATTTTGAAAATTAGCGGTTAATAAGAACTGGAGGAATTATGTTTTTTAATGGTGATAGGTTGAGAGAAGTTTTTCTTAAAGCAAAGAAAGAGCGTTTTGGTATTATTGCATCCAATGTAGTATTTGACAGCCAGATACGCGGTATTTGCTCGGGTTATGAAGCGAAACAATCAGACGGACTATTCCAGATGAGTGCCGGTGCGGTTAAATATGCTGCTGGAAGTACAAAAGACATGCAGGTTGGTGCACAATTAATCTCATCAATGATTAAGATTATCGCAAATCAATACAAAAATTCAGGTGTAGGACTTCATATTGATCATGCTACCCCAAATTACTTTGACTTTGTTGTTTATTGCATAGAGAATAATTTAGTTTCTTCAGTAATGATAGATGCATCAAAGGAAGAATTTGAGGAAAACATAAGGATATCATCAGAGGTTGTAAAAGTTGCCCACAAACACAACGTACTTGTAGAGGGCGAAATAGGCTATATTAAAGGATCAGAGGATGAAATAGTATCTGACACCGAATTGTATACCCAACCTGAAGAAGCACTGGAATATGTGCTAAGAACCAATGTCGATCTTTTTGCTGCTTCCGTTGGAACCAATCATGGTGTAACCAAGGGAGCTGAAGTCAGCCTTAAACTTGATCTTATCAAAGATATTGATAACCTTCTGATAACCAAAAATGTCGAAACCGGTATTGTACTGCATGGAGCTAGTGGCCTTACGGCACAGCAACAAATAGATGCTATAGCTAATGGTGTTGTGAAAATCAACAAAGATACTCGCTATCAAATGGAATTTGCAGAAGCAGTACAGGCTTACTGGGAAAAAGAGAAAGACTCAATAGTTTGCCCTGATGATATAGCAGCTAAGGATTTCTTTCCTGATAAGAAACGTTTTGATCCAAGAAAATGGATAATCAAAGGCGAAGACAAAATGAAACAGGCTATAGAGGGCCTGGTTGATATTAGCGGAAGCGCTGGAAAATCTATCTTGTTATAAGAAGGAGTTATAATGACAAAAATAGCAATAAATGGATTTGGACGAATAGGCAGATTAGCAATGAGAGCTATTCTGGATAAATATCCCGAGATTGACGTTGTGGCAATAAACGATTTAACCGACGCAAAGACTTTGGCTCATCTTTTTAAGTATGATAGTGTTCACAAAATCTTTGGTGGCACAGTCGAAACAAAAGAAGATGCAATCGTAATTAATGGTAAAGATGTTAAAATTTTCGCAGAACGTGATCCCGAACAATTACCATGGAAAGAGATGGGCGTAGAAATTGTTCTTGAATGTACTGGTGTATTTCGAACAAAAGAGAAGGCTGGCAAACATATCAAAGCAGGAGCAAAAAAGGTTGTTCTCTCTGTACCAGCAAAAGATAAAATAGATGCAACAATTGTTCTGGGCGTAAATCAGAAAACGCTCAAGGAAGAGGATCAAATTATTTCTAATGCCTCTTGTACAACAAATTGTTTAGCACCTGTCTGCAAAGTTCTTCAGGACAATTTTGGCATTATTGATGGATTAATGACAACAATCCATTCCTATACCAACGATCAAAAGATTCTGGATTTACCTCATAGTGATTTGCGCAGAGCAAGATCTGCTGCTATAAATATGATACCGACAACAACTGGTGCAGCTAAAGCTATTGGTTTGGTTATCCCGGAATTAGATGGAAAACTTGATGGTTGTGCAGTACGTGTCCCAACACCAGATGGATCACTGGTAGACCTGACATTGACTCTGGAAAAAGATGCAACGGTTGAAGAGATTAACAGGGCTATGAAAACAGCAGCTGAAGGCGAGATGAAAGGTGTTCTGCAATACTCTGAAGAACCTCTGGTTTCTACCGATATCACAGGCAATCCTCATTCATCAATTTTTGATTCTGGTATGACAAGTACCAAGGGAAAACTGGTGAAAATATTCAGTTGGTATGACAACGAATGGGGTTATTCCAATAGATTAGTTGACCTTGTGAAATATATTATTGACTTAAAATAATTTGACAAGAACTGGCTAAAAAGATGAATATTGTATTTGTGATTTTTTTTGGAGGTATTTTATTGTAAGGTAGTTAATCAAAACAGAAGTTCTGCTGAAAAGCAGTTGATATTTAACTTCAAAATAAAGGGTGTCAGGCTGAGCAATCAGCCTGATATTTTGTTGTTAACAATTTGTATATTGAAAGGAGCATTTATGAGAAGGGGACTTTTAGTCTTTTTAGTTTTAGTTTTTGTATTTAGTTTAGCATTTGCAACAAGTAACCAACTTTTACCAACAAGAGAAAGAATTATCAGCACAGGCAACACGAGCACAAACACACGTGATATCCTCTGGCAAGATACCTTTGAGGGTGAACAGGATGACTGGACAACAGCAAGTGAATGGTATCTGGTTGATACAGATGCTTACAGCCCAACGCATTCATGGTGGACTGATGATGCAATCGAAAATGCTGGAAACTACAATGTTGATTCACCAATCTTTTCTTTACCAGCAGATTGGAGCAGCATCAAGGTTCATTACTGGTATCTCAGTGATTTAGTTGATTATGAAGGTGATGGTGATGGATATCTTGATGATTATTGGGAATTTTCTATCATGTCTCCAGATGATGCTATTGGTTGGCATCAATCAACAGAAAACGGGTATGATGGTGGATCATCCTGGTATGCTGGTAATGATATTACAGACGAATATGGCGTTGCAGCTGCTTATTACATGTATACACCTGTTATTGATCTTACAGGTGCTACATCTGCTGAATTAACTTGTATGTTAGACTATGACACAGAAACTCCAGGTGGAGAAGATCCACCTTATGATGGTTGGGATGTAGCTAATATCCAAATCTCAACCGATGGTTGGGCAACTTATGAATTCCTTGAAGATCCAGCCAATCCTTATAATGTTACTATCGCTTATGCAGGATATTATAACTCAGGAAATCCTGCTGATACATTAAGTTATCCAGGTTGGGGTGGAGCAAGTGCTGCAGGCTGGTTCTCAGCTGCTTTTGATCTATCCGCTTATGCTGGAAATAGTGTCGAAATCAGATTTGTTTTGGACTCTGACCCATACACACCGGCAGGTGGTTTCTGGGTTGATAATGTTGACGTTACCGTAGATGGATCTAATGTATTTACCGATTATGATGAAGCAAATCTATTACCTGATGCAGGTATTGTAAACTGGGAACGTCTTGATTATGATTATGATGTTACAGGAGGATGGACACAGAGTACAGAATATGATATCACCGGCTATGCAGGCAAAGATATTGCGTTACGTATTACCGCAAGAATCGATGATAATATGGATGGTGGTGATGGTGGAGGATTCTGGTTCGACGATGTAACTGTTGTCGGTAGTAACCTTCCTCCATATGATGGAGCTGCAGTATATACCGTTGTACCTTATCCAGCTACAGCAGGTGTAGAATTACATCCAATGGTTGTTTATGGAAATATGGGATTGAGCAACATCAATCCTAACCTCAGAGTTGATGTTGATGGTTTAGGTGCTGCAATTGATTATCTTGCTTCTGCACCTGGTGAAATAGCAACTGGTGAATATGGTATCGGTGCTACAGATCCTCTTCCTACATTTGCCCTTGAAGCAGGAACATATGATTGGATAGGCTCTGTTGTTGTTGGCAGTGATGCTGACGAATCAAACAATGCATATACTACATCTGTAGAGGTATTACCTGCTGGACAATATCAATTGGGATATAACTCTCGTGTTTGGGATGGCACCTATACAACCTCGTCAATTTGTGGTACGTATTTCACACCGTATACAGATGGTGTATTAACTGACGCTATTGATATTACGGCAGCACAGGTTATGTTGCTTAACAACTCTACAACAGATAATCCCACAGAATCAATTACCGTAAAAATCTGGGAAGCCATTGATGATGTTACACCAGGCGCACTGATTTATGAAGAAAGCTTCAATTATACCGCAGGTTTATCAGGTGAAGTTGCCTGGGCAGAATTGACTTTATCTGAGGTTCAAACATTAAATGCAGATTTCTTCGTGACTATTGATGGAGATTTTACTTTAGATGGAGCTGAAATTGTTCCTGTATTTGACAATATGGTCCGTCAATATCTTGGCGCTGGTGCATTCTCCATGAATACTGTTTACTATGATCCAGATTCTGACACATGGGGTCACTCATCAGGTGACAGGTTCATAAACGTTCTGGCTGTGGACTCTTCCAATGATGCTGACGATATGATTCCTAACAAATCTCAGTTACTTGGAAATTATCCAAATCCATTCAATCCAAAAACAGAAATCAGCTTCCAGATCAGTGAAGTTTCTAATGTTACTGTAGACATTTACAATGTTAGAGGTGAAAAGGTTAAATCTCTTGTAAATGATATCTTAACTCCAGCAACATATAGCTACATCTGGGATGGTACCGATAATCAACAAAACTCAGTTGGTTCAGGTGTTTATTTCTACAAAATGAAAGCAGGAAGATACACATCTACCAAGAAAATGATCCTAATGAAATAAGAAGAAGAAACATTTCATTGGACAGGTCCTTATGAAATAATCGACCTGTAGTAAACTAGATTTACAAAAAAGAGAAGATATTTAACGATATCTTCTCTTTTCTTTTTAACACAGAATGAGCTACCTCTGTCTTTCCTCTTAAAATTCAGGAAGTTACAATCATTATTTAAATAATATTAATAGGAATATTTCTTGCATTTAGGAGTAATAAAATTATGGGTTAATAGTAAAAAAGTCGACTATTTCCCAAATAATGTAAAAGAAGTTTGACAAAAAAAGTTTGGGAATAATTTTTTTAAAACAGTGTATAAATAACTAAAGGAGGAATAAGCGATGAAGAATATTGTTACTATCTTATTGCTTTTAGCACTATCTGCAACAATTTTTGCAGAGACCGATTTTTTAAAAGTTGGAAATAATGACTCTCCATTTTCAACACAGAGATCACAGAGAGACAGGGACTTCAACATCTTTTTTGAAGATGGATTTGAAGATGGATTAGGAGATTGGACTACTCTTGATGCAACAGCCCCAAATGATTGGATTGAAAACTGGCATTTAACAACTACAGGTGCTTTCGAAGGCCAATCCTGGTGGATGGGAGATGAAGACCTTGGCGGATATGCAAGTCATCGCTATTTAGTTCTGGATACTCCTGAAATAACCTTACCAACAGGAACACCTGAATTAACTTTTAAAGTTAACTGGAATGTAGAGGCCCTAGGTGGCACAGCTCCATACGATGGATGGGATGGATCTAACATTAGAATCTCTACCGATGGAGGAACAACCTGGAATGTAATCAGCGGTTCCCCTGCCTATAATTCAACATCAATGTATAGTTTTGGATCTGAATTCCTCGAAGGCGAAGGAATACCTGGTTGGGGTGGATCTTCTGATGGTTGGCAAGACGCTTCTTTTGATTTATCAGCTTATGCTGGAACTCCTGTTATGATCAGATTTGCTTTTGCTTCTGACCCAGCTTATGATACCAACGATGAACCTGAATTGTTTGGTTTGAGAGTTGACAACATCAATGTTGCTGGCGTATTTGAAAGTAATGGTGATGGTGCAGCAGGTGATGCTCAGATGGTTGCAGCTTACGCTGGTAATATCGCTGGTGATTTCTGGACAGTTGACAGTGACAACCCTTACGAAGGTTCAAATTCTGCTCATTGTACTGTTCAACCAAATCTTTCTAATGAATTAATCTCTCCAGAACTTACACTTCCTGCTGGAGAAAACCTTGAAATCTATTTCGATTATTATGTATATTGCGATTTATTAGACTCTGATGGTGATAATGACCCTGATGGTTATCTTGAAGATTATTATATTGTTCATGCTAAAGCAGTAGATGAAACTACATGGACAAGAGTTCACTATAATTTTAACGGACCAGAAACTGGTGGTGTTATCTCTACATGGACATTAATTGATCAGGAATATGCACTTCAGACATTTACATGGCAAGAAGGTACTTGTGACCTCTCTCAATGGGCTGGTCAAACCGTTCAGGTTAAATTTGAAGTAACAACTGATGATAACGATGATGGTGGAACTGGTACTGGTTTATTTATCGACAATTTCAGAGCCTATAATGTTGTTTATTTAGGACCTCCACCAGAAGATGTAACAGCAACTGCAATCGATAACTTTGATGTAGAAATCTCATGGGAAAGTGCAGAAATCGGTGGTGAAGAAGGATGGCTTGCATGGGATAATGGTGAACTGGAAGGATATCTTGGATTAACTGATCCAGGTGAATGGGATGTTGCCAGCAGATTTACTGCTGATGACATTATGCCTTACATCGGTGGACAAATTAATGAAGTAAAATTCATGCCTGGAACATTTGGAACATCTGATTTTACAGTAAGAGTATGGACAGGTACAATGGCAAGTAATCTTGTAGCAGAAGAGACCGTGTTAAATCCTGAACCTACTGAATGGAGTACAGTAACATTAAGTACACCTGTAGATATTGTACAAGGTCAAGAAATCTGGATTGGATATCATATCAATCAGGTTGAATCCGGAGCACCTGACGGGTACCCAGCCGGTTATGACGCTGGTCCATCATTAGGTGGGCTTTACCTTAACACAGGTACAGGCTGGCAAGACCTCAGTGGTGACACTAATTATGACAAAAACTGGTTAATCCAGGGTTGGGTAGAACAACCTGATGGAAGAGTTATTCCATTTGAACCAAATACACAGGCTAATACAAGAGATAGAGATTTAGACGGATACAATGTATGGCATGCTGCTGAAAGTGGTGGAGATTATACACTTGTTGGTACTGTTGGTGCTGATGAAACTTCTTATATTCATACAGATCCTGTTATGAGTGCATTTAACTATTATGTTGTAACTTCAATCTATGATGGTGTAGACTCACAAATATCTGAAGAAGCTTCTACCTACGTATTAGGTCAATATTCAGAATTAGTATATAACGATGATGGAACTGCAGAAGATGGCTACAATGTAGGTCAGGGTGCACAGATGGCTGTTAAACTTGATCCTGTATATGATCAGGGTGAAGCAAAGACAACACATATTCAATTCTATGTTGAAACTGTTAATGGTACAAACATCATCTTCCGTCTTTATGATGATAATGGTGATGGTGGAATGCCAGGAACTACATTCTTAGCTCAATTCCCATATTCAGGAAACCTTCAGGAAGGTTGGAATACATTTGAAATTCCTGAAGCTAATCAGCAGACTTTCTCTGAAGGAAGCCTTTACTTAGCTATCCTTGAAATCACAAATGCTTCATCTATCGGACTTGACACAAACAACTCCGGTAACAGCTATTCAGATGCTGGTGGATCATGGGCTGCTGTTGATGGTGAAATTATGATGAGAGTTATTATGGAACCATTGGAAGTTGATTCTGAAGATGATGAAATCATTAATAACACTCCAAGAATCAGTAATTATCCAAACCCATTTAACCCAACTACAACTATCAGCTTCAATATGCCTAAAGCTGGCGAAGCTACAGTTAAAGTATTTAATGTTAAGGGTCAGTTAGTTAATACACTGTTCAATGGAACAGCTGCAGCTGGAACTACAGACTTAACATGGGATGGAACTGATGCTAACGGTACAAGTGTAACATCTGGTATCTACTTCTATACATTAGAAACCAAGAAACTTGCCGTTAATAAGAAAATGATCTTATTGAAATAATATTTTAGATAAGAAATAATGTAGATTAAAATAAGATACAGCTGCGGCTGTATCTTATTTTTTAAAAGAAGGAGAAATTATGAAAAACAAAATCCTAATATTACTAGTTATTACTCTAACAGTTGGGATGTTGTCTGCTTTCGAATTTCAATACAATCGTGATAATTTCAGAGAGAACATTATCCTTGTTTGTTTTGAGAAAGATTTTATAGGAAATAACGATGGTCTTTTGGATACCTATGTTGATAATGGTGTTACTAAAACTGGAAATCGAGAATTTGATGCTATAGCTG
>CAYYLA010000008.1:10091-24119 GCA_964441785.1 uncultured Candidatus Cloacimonadota bacterium
ACATTGTTGAGATGAGCCAGATGATCGATTTTGTTACTGACAAAGCATGGAATAATAATGGTCAATATATCCAAAATATCTATCGTATTTATTTAAAGAGTGACAACAGAATAGAAGCAGCCAAAGCCAGACTTGAAAAAAGCTCAATGGTTATGTACGCAGAATTTGAAGCAATCAATCGAGTAAGATATACACCAAATGATCCGATGTATGATGATCAATGGCATCATCCACAGATTATGTCTCCTCAATTATGGGATTGGACAACAGGCAGTGAAGATGTAGTAGTTGCTATCGTTGATTCTGGTGTTAAATGGACACATGAAGATTTGAAAGATAATATCTGGGTAAACGAAGCCGAGCTTAATTCAACCAGTGGTGGATCTCCAATGACAATTAACTGGGAAACCGGTGTTGTAAGTGGTGGTAATGGTATTGATGATGACGGAAATGGTGAGATTGATGACTGTCTTGGCTGGAATTATTATTATGACAATAATCAATCAAATCAAAATGTATCCGGTAATGACCATGGTACCCATGTAGCGGGATGTGCTGCAGCAGTTGGTGATAACAATACTGGTGTTTCAGGTGTATCAATGGTAGCCAAGATACTTGTTTCTTCTCATCGTGGTTCAACACCTGGAGACAATATTATCAATGGTTATGATGGCATTATGTATGCAGCTCAAACAGGTGCAGATATCATAAACTGTAGCTGGGGTGGCGGAGGAAGTTCCGTTACAGCTAATAATATTGTAAACTATGCAACAGATCAGGGTTCATTAGTTGTTGGAGCTGCAGGTAATGATGATTGGAGTAATGATTCACACCCATCATATCCATGTGATGCTGACAACTGCCTTAATGTAGCAGCAACAAACAATACAGATCAGAAGGCTTATTTCTCTAACTGGGGAACAGCAATAGATGTTGCAGCTCCTGGTACATCAATCAAATCAACAGTTATTGGTGGATCAACATGGGATTCCTATGATTCATATCAGGGAACCTCTATGGCTTCTCCTATCGTAGCTGGTGTAGCAGCGATTGTTAAAGCTACTCATCCTGAATTTGGTCCTTTGGAAATAAAGAACCGTATCGAGATGACTGCTGATATGATAGATGATATAAATCCTGATTATGCAGGATTATTGGGAACTGGACGTGTTAATGTTTTCCAGGCAGCCATGTATGATTATATCCCAAACTTAACAGTGGAAGAAAGCAGTGTTGCTGAACATGAAGGCGATGGTGATGGCGTGCCGAATCCAGGAGAAACTTGCAGCCTGGTATTTAATATTATGAACAACTGGTTTGACTATGGTTTATGGGCTCAAGCAGATGAAACAGTTATAACAATTACAACGGATATGCCTGGTGTAACATTTGTTGATAATTCGAATATAATCAATGCAGGAACAATATTCCAGGCAGGTTCTTACTGGAACACAACAGATCCTGTTTTATTCCAGACAGATGCTGAAGCAACAATCCAGGAGATTCCATTTAATGTAAATATCACAGCTAATCCAACCTCAGAATATCCTTATAATGTTGATTATGAAATCGTTGTTGATTTACAGCTTCAACAGGGTGGATGGCCAGTTCAATTAGGTGGAGCAACAACATCCGCATCAGCTATCAGTGATATTGATGGTGATGGACTTAAAGAGGTTATCTTTGGTGATATTAATGGTGGATTACATGTTGTTAATCCTGATGGTACAGAAGATGCTGGATTCCCAATTGATTTAAGTGGAAACATCAGTACTTCTGTTGCACTTGCAGACCTTGATGAAGATGGTCATGAAGATATCGTAGCTATTAACAGTACAGGTACTGTTTATGCCATCGATTATCTTGGCAACGAAATCTTCACACCTTATGCTACTGGAAGTCAGGTCAAAGGTAATGCAATGATAACAGATATTGGGAATAACGGATCACTTGAAATAATATTAGTAACATTTATTCCTGAAACAAAGGTTATAATTCTTAATGCTGATGGAACAGAATACAGCGGATTCCCAGTTACCTTAGAAAATGGTGGAGTATTATCCTCTCCAGCTTTAGCTGATCTCAATGGTGATGATTATCCAGAGGTTATTGCTGTATCATTAACCGGATCTGTTTATGCTGTATCAACAGCAGATGGTACAAATATAGCCGGATGGCCTGTTGAAGCCGGTTCAAATTCATGGCTCGGACCTAACGTTTGCGATATCGATAATGATAATGATCCTGAAGTTATAGTACCACTTTCATCAGGTGCTGTTAAGGTTTATGAAGCAGATGGATCATTGCTCTTAGATATTACTCTTGATGCTGCTATCAAAGCCAGTGCTGTAACAGGTGACCTTAATGCCGATGGTAATATGGAAATTATCCTAGGAACTACATCAGGTAATCTTTATGTATTGAATAATGATGGTTCTGATTTCACAGGTTTCCCTGTAGCTCTTGGTGCTGCTATTGAATGTACTGCTGCGTTAGTTGACATGGATGACAATGGAACCGTAGATATCCTGGTTGGTGACAATAATGGCATACTGCACTCAATTGACATCACTGGAACAGAGACTGTTAATTTCCCATATTCATTGGGCAGTTCTTTAAAAGTTTCTCCAGCAGTTGATGATATTGACAACGATGGAGATATCGATATTGCCATAGCTGATTTGTTTGCATATAATGTTATTGACTACAAACAGGACACCCCTGTAGATAATATTGTATGGGCAACCTTTAAACGTAATAATCAGCGTACTGGTAACGGTATGGATCCAACTAATGATGTTGAAGATGGCGAGGTAGTTCCAGAGGTTGTAACATATCTCGGTGCAAACTATCCAAATCCATTTAATCCAACAACTAAAATCCAGTACTCAATCAAAACAACCGATCATGTAACATTAGATATCTATAATGTTAAAGGTCAGTTGGTAAAAACCCTGGTAAATGGAACACAGGACAAAGGTATCTATATTGAGCAGTGGGATGGTTTTGATAACAACAATCGTAAAGCAGGAACAGGAATCTATTTCTATAAACTGCAAACATCCGATTATATCAGTACCAGAAAAATGATAATGCTTAAATAGTGCATATATTAGATCCCCCTCTTTGATAAATAAATTATTGAAAAGGGGGATTTTTTTTTGTTCAGACATAATACTTGACACACAATCATGTCAGAGGGATTTAAATCTGTTTAATGAAGGTATGTAATTATGATTATCAAAGAAAGAATTAAACAGATTTCCAGTAGAATTACAGAGGTTTGTAATCGTATTGGAACAGATCCGGCAACAATCAAGTTGCTTGCTGTTACAAAGAATCATCCTGTTCAGGCTATCGAGGAAGTATTGGAAGCAGGATTGCTTACAATTGCTGAGAATAAGGTGCAGGAATCACTGCAGAAAATACCCGGTCTTAAAGGTAAATTTGAAGAATTTCATTTCATCGGCCATCTGCAATCAAACAAATTAAGAAAGGTTCTGGGGTTAAAACCCTTCCTCATACACTCTATTGATTCGGTTTCTACCCTGTCAAAAATGGAACGAATTTTGGCCGAGACAAATCAGAATCAACAGATACTCATCCAGGTAAACACCTCCCAAGAAACCAGTAAGTCTGGCATTGAACCATCTCAACTGGAATCATTTATAAAGGATTGTGCAGCATTCTCTCACATAACAATTTGCGGATTGATGACCATTGGCAAGTTAACCAATGATGAGTCTGAAATACGAGAATGTTTTAAACTATTAAACAAGAAGTATCAGGAGATTAAACAGATCAATCAGAACAATCTTGATATAAAATATCTCTCTATGGGTATGAGTAGTGATTTTGAGATAGCTATTGAAGAAGGTGCAAATATAGTGCGTATTGGTAGTGCTATAATGGGACCTAGAAATTATTAACAAAGGATAAACTATGCTTGCAGTACTTTTATTTATTTTATTAATGTTGCTTTCCTATTTTATCGGTTGTTTTTCTACAGGAAGGATTGTAGCAAAGACGTATAAAAACCTCAATATTTATAAGGTTGGAAATGGATATCCCGACACAATGAATATCTATCAAAATGTAAGTAAAACCCTTGGCATTCTGGTAGGAATGATTGATTTTCTAAAGATTTACCTCTTTATGCATATCTTAAATTTTCTTTTAACAGATCCATATCTGGCATCTCAATTCCCAGTGTTACATGATATTTCCAGTCAAAATCATATCCTGGTCATTGGTTTCTGTATGATACTGGGACACAGCCTTCCGGTAACCCATAAATTTATTGGAGGACGTGGATTATTAACCTTTATTGGTTATTTTGCCTACTTTGCATTCTGGCCAATGGTCATTGTTTCTATACTTGGATTAATCCTTGTTTTTGGATTTAAGCAGATTCGTTTTGCACAATATATGATTGTACTGTTACCACCTTTTGTAAACTTTTTCTTTCCCGGGGGTAAACCGTTTGTTGCCAAGATGTTTATCGCAGCATTATTAATACTGATTATTAACATTATTCTTTCTAAAAGGTTGGGAGAAATATGATTAAGGTTATTCGAGTTTCTACAAAAAAAGAGCTGAAACAATTTGCTTTATTGCCACACAAATTATATAGAGGGGATGTAAACTGGATTCCTCCATTAACAGCGGATATATTGGATCAATTTAATCCTAAAAAAAATCCCTATTTCGATCATTCTGAAGTACAACCATTTCTTGCTGTTAAGAACGGGAAAATTGTTGGTAGAGTTACCGCTCACACCAACACAGAGTATAATAAATTTCACAATGAATCTATTGGCTTCTTTGGATTCTACGAATCAATAAATGATCAAGAGGTCACCAACAGTTTAATGGATGCCGTAGAAGTTTGGTTGAAAGACAAGGGTTGTGACACCTCTCGTGGTCCAATGAATTTCTCAACAAATGATGAGGTCGGTTTTTTATTGGAAGGATATAATACTCCGCCCTACGTTATGATGACCCATACCAAAGAGTATTATCATGAACTCTTTGCAGCCCATCAATATAAGAAATCAATGGATTTGCTGGCCTATCAGGTTGAGGTATGTAAACCTCCAGAACGTTTAACTAAATTAACAGAAAAACTTGAGAAAAGAGGAAACTTCACCATCCGCTGCTTATCAAAAAACAAGAAGCAGAGACGAAAAGATATAGAAACTGTTTTCAGGATCTATACAAAAGCATGGGAGAGAAATTGGGGATATGTTCCAATGACACCAAAAGAATTTGATCACATTGTGGATGCTATCTTACCTATTGCCATGCCGGATTTTGTATTCATCGCAGAGGTAGACGGAGAACCGGCCGGCTTTTCTCTAACATTACCAGATTACAATTTTGTCTTAAAAAAAATGAATGGAAAAATAAATCCGCTGACAATTGCCAAAGCTCTATATTATAAGAATAAGATCCCTCGTCTGCGAGTTATAACAATGGGCGTAATCAAAGAATTCCAAAGTCGGGGTATTGATACTGTATTCTATCAAAAATCATATCAGAAAGCCTATGACTATTTTCCACGCTTTAAAACTGCAGAATTCTCCTGGGTTTTAGAGACCAATACCATGATGAACCGTGTAGCAAAATCCATTGGTGGAAAAGTACACAAACGTTACAGGATTTACGATAAAAAAATTGATTAATATTACCCACACATGAAATTAAATTTTAGACTATTGGATAAGATAATATTGTCATATATTATCTTAAGTATTGTTTATATGATAATTGGATGGGGAAACGTTGTATCGCCCATCAAGAATATTTCTATCTTAGGGATAATCGCTATCTTCGTTATTGTTATCAGCTTATTATCTGATAGAATAACTCTTTTTATCATCCTCAGAAGATGGTATCCGCTGGTTGTTTTCGGAATCTTTTTTGAGATAACCACCTTTGCCAACCGAGTAATTTTCCATGATTATCTGGATTACTTTTTTCAGCATATTGATTTTTTATTGTTTGGATATCAACCGGCAATGCTCTGGGGACAGATGTTGGACAACTGGTTCTGGCAGGAATTTTTTCATTTCGCTTATTTCAGTTATTATCTGATGATTCCCGGGCTGGCTATCTACTATTACAAAAGAAACCATGAACAATTCAATCGGTATGTTTTTAATCTGGCGATTGTCTTTGTAGCCTGCAATTTAACCTACAATATACTACCCGTTATCGGTGGACGTTTCTGGGATTCGACTCTGGCTTTAACCAAAGTATTCAGATATGGCCCGTTTACCAGAATAATGGCCTTCATCTATAACAACACAGAACATTGGGGAGGAGCTTTCCCAAGTTCTCATGTAGCTGTATCTCTAACAATAATGCTTTCAGCTTTTCAACAACGATTAAAGATATCCTATCTTCTTTTATTGGATGTAATTTGCCTCAGCATCGCAACCGTTTATTGTCATTATCATTATTTCATTGATATCATAGGTGGCATCATCTATGGTTATTTATTTTTCTTCTTAAGTAATAAAATATATTCGAAGCGAGTACAACATGTTTAATTTAAGCTTTCTAAATTCAGGTATCCTTCTTGCTGCTTTAGCTACTATTATTCCACTTCTAATCTACCTCTTTGCTAAAAAGCGCCCGAAACGTATCATCTTCAGTAGCATCAAATTCATCAAGTTGTCTCAAAAACAGCAGAAGAAAAAGATTAATCTCATCAACATAATCCTGCTTATCATTAGAATGCTTATCATCCTTCTAATTGTTTTAGCCATTGCACGACCATCAATTAAATCACCGTTGTTGAAATCAGGGAAAATGCACCCCGCTACTGCTGTTGCTGTGATTATTGATAACTCTCCATCTATGGATTATCTAATCGACACAAGAACAAGTTTGGATAAAGCAAAACTGCTCTGCAATGATTTGAATAATATCCTCAGCGATAACGATATTACTATTTTGCTAACCCTTGATAAAAGTTGGAACGATCTTCAGGGAACAATAAATTTTGGTAAAATCGATCCCACTTTGATTAATAATATCTCCGTCACCAACCTTCCCATCCCCTCTACTGATGTTATCAAAACCGCAGAAGAGATGCTGGCAGAATCACAATTGGTCAACAAAGAGCTTTATTTTATTACCGATGGGCAATTACAGAAATTGCCAGAAACCTTTTCTCATCCAACCTATTACATAATTCCAGATACAATTGAGACCTGGAATAATATCAGCTGCAGTAATGTTACATTATCACGTGATTTTGTAAACAAACAGATGAACCAACGTCTGACTTTTCAGTTGCAGAATCATTCTAATGTTGATCAGGAGGATGTATTATATCGAATAGTGATTGATGATAACACAGAAGCAGAGAAAATTACTGACCTCTCCGCCAATCAATCTAAAGAGCTCTCTTTTTTATTGGATATCCAAGCTGAAGGATGGCAGTCGGGATATGTCGAGGTTCAAAACGAACGTTATATCCCGGATAATCGAAGCTATTTCAGTTTCTATCAGGAGGAAAATCCTCGCATCGGTATTATCACCGGGATTGATAAATTACCTTTAACGCTCTCCATTATTCTGGAATTATATAGCGGTTCAAAAGCTAACCTTGATCTATTAAATCCAAATGAATTAAATTTTGAGCAGATGAATCAATACGATTTCCTCATTATTTATAAGGCTGAAGCGTTAAATCAACGTATCACTTTTTTGATAGATTCATTTCAACAACAGGAGAAAGGAATACTTTTTATTGCAGATGAAGCACTTAGTGGTGATTGGATTGGCTGGTTAGAAGATAATTTCTCTGTAAACTTCAATCAATTTAATAATAGCAATCAAAGTGAAACATCCAACATTAACAGATACCACCCAATCACATCTATGTTAGCTGATCAAACAGGATTATCAGTACGTGATTTCTGGGAAATCGAGGCAAAAAGCAATGTATTAATGACAACTGAAGATCATCCCATTATTGTAGAAAAGGAGCATTCATTTCTCTGGACCTTCGATCCAGCCAGTTTGAAAAACCCATTTCTTGTTGAATCAGCATTTCCGGTAGTGCTTTATAATACGCTACTTTATCTATCGAAAGAGGGATTAGATATAGAAGAGCATAATGTAGGAGATCTCTTTATAACCCGTGGAGAAACGTTAAGACTTCCAGGTGGGAACAGTATCTCCAGCAATCGTAATAGATATCTTTTTCAACAGCCGGGTTTGTATGAAATTAATGACACCATTATTCCGGTGAACATGCGATTGGATGAGAGTGATTTTAAACCCTTTACTGATGAAACCCAGAAAAATCTTACCTTCTGTGGTAAAGATTGGGATGCTAAGATACTTCAATCCCGCTATGGATTTGAAATGTGGAAGTATCTATTAGCCCTTGTTTTAATCCTTTTTGCAGTTGAAATGATCATCGTTAAAAGAGAAGAAAAGAAAAAGAGATAAGATTTCATTGACAGAATCCGGGAAAATTGGATTTTTCTGATAAATTCAACTAGGAGAATTTATGGCAAAAGTAATCGTAAAAGATGTAGATAAAGTTTATGATAATAGTTTTAAAGCAGTAAAACAGGCAAATTTTGTAGCAGAGGATAAAGAATTTGTAATCCTGGTAGGCCCATCAGGATGCGGGAAAACAACTACACTGAGAATGATTGCCGGCTTAGAAGATATCACCGCTGGTGAGATAATTATTGGTGATACTGTTGTTAATAACATACCACCAAAAGATAGAGATATTGCCATGGTTTTCCAGAATTATGCTCTCTATCCCCATATGACAGTTTATGAGAATATGTCCTTTGCGCTTCAACTGAGAAAAGAGAGCAAAAAAGAGATCGATGAAAAGGTCAAAGTTGCTGCCGAGTTATTAGAAATAGAACATCTATTGGATAGAAAACCTAAACAATTATCAGGTGGTCAAAGACAGCGTGTTGCATTAGGAAGGGCAATTGTCCGCAATCCCAAGGTATTCCTCTTTGATGAACCACTATCAAACCTGGATGCAAAACTACGTGTCCAGATGCGTGCAGAAATCATCAAACTTCATAAAAAATTGAACACAACCATGATCTATGTAACCCATGACCAGGTTGAAGCAATGACAATGGCCGATAAGATTGTTGTAATGAAGGATGGAGTTGTCCAGCAGATTGCATCACCACTGGATATATATAACAACCCGGTAAACCTATTCGTTGCCGGATTTATTGGAAGTCCCTCCATAAATATTGTTCATGGAACTATCATCAGAGAAAATGATGCTCTATATTTTAAAAATGATGATATATCAATTGAGTTAACTAAAGATGCACAATTTGAGAAATATATTGATAAAGCGATCATCATGGGAATTCGCCCGGAAGATATCTATGATTCCCAATATAACTCAATGGCGGAAGAGCCACGTGATATTACAGGAGAGGTAGACGTTGTTGAGCCCATGGGCAATGAATTCATCGTATTCCTCAACTGTGGGAACAGTAATCTGGTTGCACGATTTGATCCAAAACGATTACCTCAGATTGATGAGAAGATAACCATCTCACTGGATATCCAGCGCGCTATCTTCTTCGATCCTGATACCGAAGAACGCTTATAAATTTATTTTTTTTGATGTGTGACATTTAATCGCTTTAAGCGACCTGGATGTCACACTTTTTTTATTCATTTTTATATCCGATTTTTCTTATCCTCTTGCATTAATGGCAGTTACATTTTTGATCTTAACTGGCACTAAAATTGTTCTTATATCAAGTAGATCTTTTTGAGGCTCCGATGAAAAAATTACTAGTGTACTTATTACTAATCACAACCTCATCAATTGCCGCATTGGATCTGAATTTACCTTTATCCTCGGAACTGAATGCCAGTTCGGGTTTATTTCTAATCGCAACGTCCCCTCTCGCGGTTATAATTAATCCCAGTCTGTTTTCACCCGGACTGGCAAGTTCCATTACACGCTTATACAATCTACCGGATTTATCCATTTACAGTGGAGCAATATGTCTCGGTAAAGGTAATTTTGGATGTGCAATTGGTGGAAAGATGTTATCACATCCTCTCTGGCAGGAGATGAAGATAAGCGGTGCGTTATCATACCAATATCGATTCTTTCGCCTGGGATTTGCAGTAAACTATCTGAGTAATAATGTAGAGGATTACCATTCTGGTCAGCAAATCACCTATGATCTTGGCATGATGATTTCTGATTCGTTATTTGCGACAACAATATTGGTGAAAAACCTATCTCAAACACGATTTCTGGAAGAGGAGTTACCGGTTTATCTAGTTGGTGAATACTCCCATTCTCTGCATAAATATTGTACCCTTGCTATCGGTTTTGAGAAAGAGAGAGAGCAGGATTTTTCCATCAAAATAGGAAATCGCAGCAGCATTATTCCGATGTTAGATTTGATTTGCAGTTATCAATTCCAGCCCGATAGAATATCAGGAGGAATAATTATACATTACAGAAAATTTCATTTGAGTTTCAGTGTCCGAACACATCGTTATCTTGACCTATCAGAATCAATTTCAATCAATTATGAGATGTTCTAGCTACAGGATTACAGTATTCATTCTAGTAATCTTTTCAGCTCTTTCTTCTTCATCTCCCGAAGAATTTCTCACCAACATAGCCAACGAAGAGGATTATCAATTTTATGCTGATGAATTAGACCATCTACAACAAAATCCCTTTTTGCTCTCGACAATTACCAGTAGTCAACTGGATCGATTATTCTGGTTAACCGAAGATGAGAAACAGATAATTTCTGCTGCGCGTAATATTACCAAATCGATATCAGATCTCCCGCTATCCAACGAAACAAAACGTGGTCTTGTACAATTCATCAGAATCAAACAGCCATTACAACTCAATTGGGATCTACGAGAGAGGATAACGCTGTCGCGACTGGAAGAGGAGAAAAAAAGTGCAATAGATCATTATCAACGTTTAACGATAGACTTAAACAAATTGTCCGCTGGATTTGTCAGTCAGAAAGATCCTCAGGAGATTGATATCCTCGATCACTACGGAGGATATCTTCAACTATCAAATGTATCGATTTTTTCCAAACTGATAGCTGGTTACTTTCGGGTAAAATTAGGGACAGGGTTATTAATCAGTAGCAGTAATTTTGGCGTATCCAACCTGTTTGAATTTGGCAGAAACAGCTTCGCATCCTCCAGTATAAAACCCTTTTGTGGAAGCAGTGAATATGGATATTTACGGGGAACAGGTGCAGACCTAAAATACAAACATTTCTCCCTTATCATATTTTATTCCAATGTTAACAGAGATGTTTCGGTTGATGACACAGGCATCACATCCTTTGATGATTCAGGGTTACATCTTGAGGGTAATGATCCTGTTTTGGTAAAGGAAGAGATTTATGGATGTTCAATAAATTACGAAAAACCTGATTTTGACCTCGGCATCAACAGTATCTATCAAGATTATAACAGGCCTTTCAGCGATTCGACAACCCCTTGCAATGTTATGGGATTCAGTCTAAATCTATCCCTGAATAGAGATCCCATTATCATGAAAGGAGACATATCGTATACGCAGGATAAGATAAATTGGATTTGCGGATGTAATGTTATTAATGAACATTTCAAACACATTATCATAGCCAGGAATTATCAGAAGAATAATCCACTTCGTTACAGCTCATCTCTGTCTGCCGGTAGCAATCCCAGCAATGAACAGGGATTTGCTTATGGTATCCAATTTAAAATTGCCCGAACAACAATAACTTTAATGACTGATCTCTTCAGATTTCCTGAAACAAGATATTGGGAAAAAATGCCAACCACAGGATTGGTAAATTCACTGGAGATTAAACGTAGATTTTCCGTAAACACTCTTTCGCTTTATGCTAAACGCAAATGCAGAGAAAAGTATATTTCGTTGGATGATACAAAAATCCGTGAGAGTGATGATTTTTTGATAAAGGTCAATCTTCTTCAGAATATTAAACCATTCAAAATCACAAACAGTTGGCGGTATCAGCAACAATATTTCCCTGAGGAGAAGGTACAAAAAACGGGGAATCTATTTCAGGTAAGGTGTTCTTACCGAATCAATGATATTACCATTTATACAGGCATTACTTCGAGTTATGGTAAACTTCTAATGTACTATTACGAAAACAACCTTTCGGGTACCTTTGCCAATTCAACAATTTCAGGTGACGCAATTACCAGTTTTATCCTGTTGAGGATTAAGATATTAAAACAGGTATCATGTGAGTTCAGGATAAGAAACAACTGGAAGCAGGAGAAGTTGACGGATTTAGGATTTCAAATAATCTGGAGTAATTAGAGATAAAGGTCCTTCCGAGGATTTATCAAAAGGACCTTTATTGGATATTTAAACATTAAGGAACAATAAGAGTCCCTCTACCATTATCATTACCGGGAGAGCTGTTATAAACCTCGGTGATATTATAGACAACCGCGATAAATTCTTTGGAAAATTCTCCGTGGAAATAGCTATGAATCAGGTTTATGTATTTTAAAATATTCTTATCATAATCTGATAGATTTGGATTTCCAGGGTGGATAAGATAGGTTATAGTTTTAAGTTTGAAGGTTGGAATATCCAGAAAAACCAGAACCGAGGCAGGATTTTCCATTTGATTAAGGAAGGTTTGAGTACCTCGTTCTGGAGTTGCATAGAGTTCCAGAGAGACCTGCTTTGTCAGATCAAAATAGTCGGCATAATTTGTGTAGAGATCGGTCAGAACATCAAGTTTAATCATGAAATCATTTTCATAGGTATCCTCGAGTTTTTTAATAACCTCGGGAAGTTTTTCGGGTTTAGGAAGAAATCCACACCCTTTTACAGCATTATTGAGGGCATAACGAGAATCATTTCTTTTATATCCATACGTGGCTACAACCGCGTTATGGGGACCGTTCAACGCTGGTCTCTGTCCCGTTTTGATATCCTCAATAGATTTAATTCGTGCCTGAAAATTCCAGTTTAAAAAACTCTCGGGTAGTTCAACCATGGTATAGTTATCCCATTGACCATCTACCTTTGCACTGATTTGCATATCTGCAATGTTTTGCGCTTTTACAGTGTTGTGAACAAAATAATCTCCATCCCAAAATTCCGCTCCCAAACCTTCTACCACATCTGTTTCAGCTGCTAAAAAACAGATCGAAAATAAAACAGTAACAATTGTAACAATTTTCTTCATATTCTCTCCTAATTACCTATTATAAATATCGTAGCACTTCATTATCTCTAACCTGGGCATACAACTCGATATAGGGTTTTACCGGGCTGACTTTAATCTTGGTAAACAACACCTCTTCCACCTGAAAGATTCCGGCTGATTGGCTCATTTCTACAAGAATTTTCACAGGCTTCTCTTCACCTTTCATAAATTTCACACCCTTTATTGCACTGGCAGAATATTTATGGATATCTCCGATTTTGGGTTTATCAATCAACAACGATGTAATGCGTGCTCTTCCCCACTCCATATCGCACCCATCAGCAATCAGAACAATACCCGCTTCCAGACTGTGGATAGGCTGAGTGGCCATGTGGCCAAAAATCCCTTCCAAAACCATTGATCGTACAGCAACCTTAACAGCCAGATTATTTGGATAAACCTCATCCAATATTGAAACAATAAACGGGTAGGCAATAGAGATCCCCATAAATTCATGATTAGTCCGGGTAACCGTCATACCAAGATCATGAAGTAACGAAGCCAATAGTACCGCGACCCTGCTATCTTCCACCGTAGCCAATTTCTCTGATGTGAGGTTCATTTTAATTCCGGATTTGATAAGGAGATCAAAAATAATCATAGCGTTAAGAGCAGTTTTTCTCATATGCACAGGACCATGATCATTATAACCGAGGCGTTTTATTGAGACAGTATTTGCATAGTCCTGTATAGCCTGAAGTTCTGGATTATTGAACACAAGATCAACAATTTTGGCAGACTTGCCATCCAGCATTTTGATCAATTTATT
>CAYYLA010000009.1:0-23743 GCA_964441785.1 uncultured Candidatus Cloacimonadota bacterium
AACATAACGCGTTCATCATCGGGTAGAAGTGATGACATTAAGTGATAATAGTCCAGAGAATCATATAAATCTCCATTTTTATAGAGACTTGTTCCTCTATTGAAATGAAGTGTTCCCTCATCGGGATTATTTACAGAATTCTCCTGGAATAATTCATCTGCCTCTTCAAAATCCTGTTTCTCAAAATTTTTGATACCTTTCTTATTTCTATGTACTTTATCATAAGTTATGAATTCACTAAACAACGGCAATACCGGTAATATTAGTAGTAGTATTAATAATTTCTTCATGATATCACTCTCGTAAACTTAACCCGCTTTTTGGGGATGATAAACATATCAGTTAACAGCAGAATTAAACCAGCAATAAGAAAATATCTATACTGATCTTTATATCTGACATACTCTTTGGAATCGAACCGTTTTTTCTCGATTGAATTGATATTTCTCATAATAGCAAAGATTTCAGATTGTTGGGGGGTAATTGGATAAAATTTACCACGAGCGACCTGCGATATCTCTGACAGAACATCGATATCAAGTTTGGTAAACACGATATTCCCTTCGTCATCTTTGGCATAGACAACATCACCTTCTCCCGTTGCAATGGGAATTGTACTTCCCTCTTGAGAGCCAATACCCATAGTATAGATTATTGCACCTTGATTAGACAGTTCCTTTGCTACATCTATGGAGTTCTCTTCCAGATCTTCTCCATCACTTACAACAACAATCACCTTGTGCTTTTCTGCTTCACCAAACAGGTCAAATGCTGTTGTTAATGCTCCTCCGATATCTGTTCCATAGATGGAGATTGTCTCAGAATCGAGCAGATTGAGGAAGAGTTTTGCTGCACCATAATCATCTGTCAATGGGCATTGAACATAACTTTTACCTGCAAAGGCAACTATTGCAATACGATCTCCCTTTAATTGATCAATGAAAAGAGAGATTTGATCCTTGGCGCGATTCAGTCGACTTGGTTTAATATCCTCTGCATCCATGCTTTTAGAAACATCAAGACAGATGACAATGTCAATCCCCTCTTTTTTGATGATCTGCATCTCACGACCCCATTGCGGTCTTGCTGCAGCCAGGATTATAAACATCAAACCAAAAATAAAGATTATCTTCTTTAACGACCAATGAAAAAGTGAAAATTCCTGTAAAAAGAAATCGTAAAAACGTGCCTCAGCAAATCTGGTAAATCGTTTTTTCCTCGCCCTGTTGGTCATACCAATAAGGAAAAATGCAACAGGTATTAGTATCAACAAAATAAGTATATTAGGATTTCCCCATCTCATGTCAGCTCCTTAGGGTATCTCTTTTACAATAATAAATCGATAAACGAATTGAATCAATAGAAGTATCAATCCCAAAATAAGATAGATGTAAAATAACTCTTCATATTCGTAATAGTTTTTTATTTTCAATTCAGTTTTTTCCAGTTTATCGATATAATCCATAATAGCGAATAGTTCTTTTGTATTTGTAGCTCTACGAGCTCGTTCTGTTCCTGTTATCTGTGCTATACTGTTAAGGGTCTCCATATCAATATCTACCCGCATTTTCCTGTAGGTTACACCATATCCGGTTTGAACTGGGAAATCAACCTCACCCTCTTTTCCTACCCCGATTGTGTAGACTTTTATGCCATAGGTCTTTGCCAGATCTGCAGCAGTTGATGGCTCGATCTCTCCTCGATTACTACGACCGTCAGTTATCAGTATTATCACTTTTGTTTTTGCTTCCGAATCTTTTAATCGACCTACTGCTGTCGCTAATCCTAAACCAATTGCTGTTCCATTGGCTGTTTCATCAATCTCTATATTATCAAGTATGGTCATTAACACATTATAATCAAGGGTTAATGGACATTGAGTAAAGGCTGTCTCAGCAAAGGTTACCAGTCCTATTCGGTCATTTTTACGATTCTCTATAAATTTCTCAGCAACCTCTTTAGCCGCACCAAGTCGATTCTCCGGCTGGAAATCAATTGCCTTCATACTACCACTTATATCTATTGCCATTACAATATCAATACCCTTGCCTTTGATCTCCTGACGTTTATGAGCCAAGCGAGGACGTGCCAGCGCTACTACAAACAGGATTATTATCAGACAATTGAGTCCTATGGTTATATACTGTGTCCAATTAGAGAATTTATTAAGTTTCTTGAGAACCTCAACCTTTGGATGAAAGAATGTAGCTCTATGTCTGGGTTTATAGAGTAATTCGAAAAGCAGATAAGGTAATAGAACTAATAACAACCAGAACCAGCGGGGATTAACAAACTCAAGCATTGTCTACCTCCCGATTCTCTGATTTAAAGGATTTAAGATATGATTCCAGCCACCGATATTTTTCCTCAGAATCCTTATAGGTTGGCGAAAATTTAGCAAACTTCACTCGATCGGATAAGGAGAGAAGTTCCAGAATATTTCCCTTTTCCTTATGGCTGTTCAGTTGAAGTTTCTGACGTATTTCCGAGGTCGTCATCTCTACAGCTTTTACATTATAATGCAGCTCAATAAATGATCGCAAAATTATTGATAATCTATAATAGAATTCTAAGAACTCACCCTTTCCAAGCAGATCCTCTTTTTGAAGTCTATGTAACATTTCCAGACAGATCTGCCAGGCTGGCCTTGTATCATGGATAACAGGCTTTTCTTCTTCGATAGGTTTTCTCTTGAGATATCGACGCATCATATAGATTCCAAAAATAATTAACAATAGCAGTAGAATCGGTAGCAGGTAATCCCAAAATGAATAACCTATTTCTAATGGACCTGATATGTCTTTTATTACTTGAGAGCTATCGACAATTACAGATTGGATATTTACCAGAAATTCATTGGTTTTAAGAATCTGTTGTTCACCATTCTCTTTCTCAACAAGAAACTCAAGTGCAGGGAAAGTAAACTCACCTGTATCAAATCCCTGAAAACGTAGAACTAATTTGCTGAATTTTTTATCCTCGATAATTTCTTCTGTCTGGATAATATCGCCAGTTCGAATAAACACGTCAAGTGTATCCAATTTTGGTGAAAAAATTGAGTCTGTTAATGCTGTTTCTATATTGACGTATAGTTTAAAGGGCGTGCCGACTAGCAGTTGATTAGGTTTATCAACAGAATAATCGAGAGTTTGTCCGTACAATGTGGATGCAATTATTAGCAGCCCAATTAATACACAAATATGTTTTATAATTCCTTTCATCATAACCTGATTGACTCCTAATGTTGATTTTTACGTCTGATGCGCATCTTAAAGAATTTTCTCAATTCTGGAGCATAGGGTTTATCGGTAAATAATGTGATAAGATCTATTTTCATTTTCCTGAACTGTTCCAGCAGTAGCTCATCCTCTTTCTCAAGATAATCATTATAACGCTTTCTCAACTTTTTGCTGGAAGAATTTATGCTGACAAGTTGTCCAGATTCAGGATCACGTAAGTGGACGATTCCGGCATCGGGTAACTCCCGCTCTGCCTGATCAAGTATACGCAACGCAATAACATCATGCTTCTTGGCTAATAATCGTAGACTATCCTCAAAACCACTATCCTGAAAATCGGATATTACAAAGATAATACTGCGTTTTTTTGTCAGTCTATATACATATTCTATTGCTTTATTGAGGTCGGTCCTTTTGCTTTTAGGTTCGAAATACAGAATATCACGAAGAATACGCAAGGCTGTTTTCTTGCCTTTACGCGGAGGTATATATTTCTCTATCTCATCTGTAAACAACATAAGTCCAACTTTATCATTATTTGATAATGCTGAAAAAGATAAAACTGCCGTAATCTCAGTTATTAATTCGGATTTAAGATAGCTTCGCGTACCAAATAGGGTAGAAGAGCTACTATCAACCAGGAAGAGAACATTTAGTTCACGGGTTTCCTCAAACTTTTTGATATAGGGAGAACCATATCTGGCTGATACATTCCAGTCAATCTGCCTGAAACTGTCACCATCCTGATATTCTCTCACCTCAGAAAATTCTAATCCCTGACCTTTAAAGAGGCTATGGTACTCTCCAGAAAAGAGTTCGCTAACCAAATCACGCGTGGTGATCTCAATCTTTCGTATTCGTTTAATTATTTCAGTTGAATCCATAGAGTTACTCCTGACTAAGGAACTTCTATCTCATCAAACAACATATTTACAATATCTTCCTGATTTATCTGTTCTGCCTCTGCTTCGTATGTAAGTATTATTCTATGTCTTAATATATCCTTACCTACAGCTTTAATATCATCCGGTGTAACAAAACCACGATGTTCTAAAAATGCATGAGCTTTAGCAGCGCGTGCCAGGAATATTGTAGCACGTGGTGATGCTCCACATTCGATAAGATCCTTCAGTTTACCCAGATTATTAAATTTTTCTGGTTCCCGGGTAGCAAAGACAAGATCAAGGATATATTCTTTGATCTTACTTTCCATATGAATATTCTTAACTGTTTCCCTCAACTCAACAATCTTCTCCGGTGTTAAAACACTTTGTATTTCTATAGTTTCATCCTTGACCATTCTATCCAAAATTAGAGCTTCTTCTTCCCGATTTGGATAATCAATCAATAACTTAAGCATAAATCGGTCTACCTGTGCTTCCGGCAGGGGATAGGTACCCTCTTGCTCTAATGGATTTTGGGTTGCCATAACCAGAAATGGTTTTGGTAATATATGAGTGGTATCTCCTATTGTTACCTGTCGCTCCTGCATCGATTCTAATAAGGCTGACTGTACTTTTGCCGGTGCTCTATTAATCTCATCAGCTAATACTAAATTGGCAAAAACAGGGCCTTTCTTCGGTACAAATTCACCACTTTTCTGATTGAAAATTAATGTACCCACAAGGTCTGCCGGTAACAAGTCCGGAGTAAACTGGATGCGTTGGAATGATGATTTTATCGTTTGAGATACAGTAGAAACAGCCAATGTTTTGGCCAGACCAGGAACCCCTTCCAGTAAAATATGTCCATCTGCCAAAAGGCCAACCAGCATGCGCCTGATCATATAACTCTGGCCAACTACTACTTTATTGACTTCTGTTAAAACCTCGTCAATCACAGTACTCTGTTCAATAACTTTTTGATTGATTTCTTCGATTGTCATTTTTCCTCCGGTTTATTTATTGTATTAGTAAAAAATATTGATCCATCAAGATACTTAAAATCTGCTCTAAGCTTTGCTTTTTCTATAGATAATAGGCAATAAGATGCTTTAAATCCTCTATCGACTTCACGTTTAATGTGACCAGGATTAAGAAAATAATGTCCCCATCTCTCTTCAAGTTTCCAATGATGGGTATGACCAAAGCAATAAAAATCTGTATCCTTAGCAGTTCTTAAAGCTTCATCCAAATGATGTACCAGCAGAAATTTCCAGTTATAAATCTCTGTTGTAACAATATTGGGTGTTTGTTTGGATGAGTACGCCGGATCAAACAATCCGGGTACTCGAATAATGTCTGTATTTTCTGGAATTTCGGTGATGTTATCCATATCGGTATAATCATCTCCCAGATGAAAGATTTTATTCACATCTTTCTCCAGATTTACTACAGTTTTTATATAATCATAATTTTTATGACTGTCAGATATTATTATGATCTTTTCCATAACTTAAAAGATCAACGGATTCTGTTTCCGGGGTTACATTTTTTCCGGAGCATTTATTCCCATTAATCCAAGACAAATGGCAATAGTCTGTTTAACCGCTGAAATAAGATAAAGTCTGGCTTGACTTAGCTCAGGATATTTTGCACTAATAATGTGATATTTTGCATAATATTTATGGAACATACCAGCCAGTTCCAGAACATAACCAGCTAATCTGTGTGGTTCTCTGGCTCCGGCAGATTGAGCAATAATTTCAGGTAAGCTTACCATCTTTTTGATAAGACGAAGTTCATCGTCCTTATTGAGTTTTCTCAAGATTTTGGTATCAAATTTTCTCAAGGAGATTTTCTCTTTCTTGGCTTTTTTCAATACACTGGCAATACGTGCATGTGCATATTGGATATAATAAACCGGATTATCATTGGACTGTTTTTTTGCCAACTCAAGATCAAAATTCAGATGAGCACTTGGTTTTCTATCAATAAAGAAGTAACGAGCTACATCTTTTCCTACCTCTTTTATCAGATCATCCATCGTTACAAGTTTACCTGCACGTTTAGACATCTTGATTTTCTCACCCTCTTCAAATAAATTAATATGTTGAAGGTATACAACCTCAAGCTTATTAACATCGTAATCCAACGCCAGGATTGCCGCTTTAAGTTTGGATACATGACCGTGGTGATCAGGACCTAAAACATCAATGATTATATCAAAACCACGTTGGTATTTGGTTATGTGATATGCAATATCCGGTACAAGATAGGTTGGATTTCCATCGGATTTGATAAGAACACGATCCTTCTCGTCACCAAACTTACTGGAGGAAAACCAGACAGCATCTTCGTTTTCATAGGTGCATTTTGCTTCGGCAAGATAACTGAGAGCCTCTTCCAGAATTCCTTCGGAACGCAATACCTTTTCTGACATCCAATTATCAAATACAACGTCAAATCGTTCAAGACTCTCAACCTGCATTGCATGAATTTCATGTAGCGCAAATTCTTTCATCTTTTCCAATCTGTCTTTCTCGGAGATATGGAATAATTTGCTACCTTCTACTGAATTAAGTTTCTGAGCAAGATCAATTAAGTACTCGCCATGATATGCTTCGGGAGGTAATTCACCAATGTTTTCTCCATGCAATTCACGATACCTCAATTCCAATGATTCACCCAGAATATCAACCTGATTACCAGCATCATTTACATAATATTCACTAAAAGGTTCATATCCAGCAAAATCCATAATACGATGAAGTGTATTACCATAAGCTGCTGCTCTGGCACTAACAACATTAAGCGGACCTGTAGGATTGGCACTGATGTATTCAAGCAAAACCTTTTTCTTTTTTCCATATTCACTGGAACCAAATCTTTCTCCCTGATTAACCAGTTCAACCAAGGATTTATGGAATAGATTATTTGCCAGTTTAAAATTTATAAATCCTGGCCCGGCAATCTCTACAGATTTAAAATCCTTGCTTTTATCAAGAATTTCGCAAAGTTTCTCGGCCAGATCACGAGGCTTCATTTTGTTGAGCTTAGAATTAAGAAGTGCTACATTGGTTGAGTAATCTCCGTGCTCGGCAACATTGGGGATTTCAAGATTAATATCTTTATAATTTAGCTTTAACTGCTTTAAAGCTTTCTCAATTTTTCTAATTATCGTCTGCTTTATCATCTTTGTTACTCATGCTTTTTATATTTTTTGAATTGATTTTCCACAACTCATCTAATTGATAATAATTACGTGTCTCTACGTTAAATACATGTACTACAATATCAACATAATCTATAAGAACCCATTTACCATTTTCAAATCCTTCAACAGCAAAAGGTTTATTTTTGATCTCTTCACTTTTATCGATAATATGCTGGGCAATTGCTTTCACATGAAGTTCCTGTGATCCGTGACAGATTATCATGTGGTCGGCAAATTGAGATTTTTCACTTATATCAAAACTACTGATCTTTTCAGCTTTTTTCTCTTCTGCCCATTGAACCAAACTTGAGATAAATTCATTATTTTTTGCTTTCATATTACTCCTATTCTTTAAAAAATTCAAGATAATCTTTTCCTAAGATGATCTGAAACTCCTCCATAGTATCACTATTTAAAGCATAGATCCTACGAGAAATTCCAGTAACTTTCATTAAATATTCTAATTTTTCTTGATTCTCTTTTTTTACAACGATTACTGTTTTATCATAAATGTAATTCCCACCCGGAACATTTTTCCAGGAAATTACATCTATCATGGCAAAACTCTTTTCCACAAAATAATCTTTAACGTCTGTTGCTATCCCTCTATATCCACAACCATTTAACAACGCTATTTTCACACTTGTTGTAAAGGTGAAATCAATAGCAGAACTGTTATTATCATGGTCTCTATCATTAAAAAAAATAATAATAAAAACAATTATCAAAACAGCACAACATACTATAAGAATACCTTTTACATTTTGTGACAAATTATTTTCCACCCTTCTCGTTGTCAAACTGTTCTTTAAGCTTATCATAAGCCCGTTCAAAGGATTCCGGGATAACTCTTGTTCCACCTATAACTGTCATGAAATTTACATCTCCAACCCATCTGGGTACAATGTGGATATGAAGATGATCATCAATACCGGCCCCTGCTGCCTTTCCAAGATTCATGCCAATATTTATTCCCTCAGGATTATAACACCGTCTGATTATTCCTTCGGTTGTCTGCAATAATTGAAACAGATCGTTTAACTCTTCAGTAGGTAAATCCGTTAGTTTTGAACAGTGCCTATTGGGTACAATCATTAAATGACCATTGTTGTAGGGATACATGTTTATCATTACAAAACTATGAGCGCTTCGGTAAATAATAAAATGTTTTCGGTCATTTTCTTCTGAGGGTTTTCCGCAGAAAATACATCTATCCTCTTTTTCTGATAAGATGTATTTGATCCGCCAGGGAGAATAGAGAATATCACTCATAATAACTCCTAATTATCATAATACTCTTTGTTCGCCATATATTTTTCTTCGAGATCTGATAACTGTTCACGACTGTTTACTCCAGAAGCTTCTACCATGTCTTCCAGTATCATTGATTTCACAATACGATTCGTGTTATTTAAAATCTCTAGTGTTGTTATTCCCAACCTGATTCAGCGCATCAAAGAGGGCTTTGGAATCAAAACAATAAATACCTGTATTAATCTCTTTTACAGCCTTTTCTTCATCAGTTGCATCCTTGAATTCTACTATCTTTTCAACATTGCCATCAGGATTACGAATAATCCGTCCATAAGCCAAAGGATCGTCCATGATCGCTGTTAAAACAGTACAAGCAGCCTTGGACTCTTCGTGTTGGATAAGCATTTGCTTAAGAGTTGAATAGCGAAGCAAAGGTACATCACCACAAAGGATGAATACTGTACCATAAAAATCTTTGAACTCATTTTCTGTAACCATAACGGCATGACCTGTACCATTCTGCTCTACTTGTTCGATGAATACGACAGACTCATCGTGGTCTACAATGTCTATAACAGTATCTTTTTTATATCCAACAACAATTCCGATTTTTGCACTATTCAAACGCTTGGATGTGGCAACAACTCTATTAATCATGGGAATTCCAGCCAATGGGAACACAACCTTGGGCATTTCAGATTTCATGCGGGTTCCTTTGCCAGCGGCCAGAATTATTGCTGCTACTTTCTTCATAAGATCTCCTCAAAAATGTGTTTTATTCTCTTCTTTAATATTGGATGCTCGTATTCAGGAATCAATTGATTTAATGATTCTAACACAAACCTCCTCTGATGCATGAATTTATGTGGAATTTCCAGGTTTTCCTTCGAGATAACCTGATCTTCATAGAGTAAGATATCTATATCAATTATTCGGGGTCCCCACTTAATATCTCGAACACGACCAATCTTTTCTTCGATCTTAAGACATTGCTCAAGAAGTTTTTCAGGTTCCATTACCGTATCTATTTCTAGAACCATATTAAGAAAATCCGGCTGATCTTCCAAACCCCAGGCTTTTGTCTCAATTACTGTTGATTTTCTTAAAATATGTATCCCCGGGGTAGAGGTTAAATGCATAAACGCAGCTTCTAGATGACCAACTCTATCACCTAGATTTGATCCTAATCCTAGATATGCTTTCATACCCTGTTACGCGTCATCTCAACTTCGACAGAACGTAATGATCCCCTTATTGGTACAGAGGGTTTCTGGATTTTTACTGTGCAATTGATAATCTCCGAAAACTGATCCATAACAGAATCCAATATTGTGTTTGCACAACTCTCCAACAGGAAAAATTCCCTTGTCTCAAGAATCTCTTTTATTATCTCAAATACCTTGGTATAATCGACAGTATCTGTAATATGCTCTATACTCTGATCATCTTTATCATCTGTTGAAAAATGGAAATTAACAATAAATCGCTGTCCCAATTTTCTCTCTTCCGGGTGGACACCATGATGTCCATAAAACACCATATCATGCAGATGGATTTTCATTATCTATCCTTTTTTCTCAATTGTAAAATTTACTTTTTTACCGAATTTTTTATCTATAAAATAAACAATTATCCCACTTAATATAAAACCAATAAATGTAATTAATATTGCTGTTCCCTCTGTTGTTTTTATCACAGAATGAGCAATGAAGTAAAACAATATCATCATTAATATTGGAAATACAAATATTATAAAAGAGGAAAATATCCTCACCGGAGCGGCTATATTGAATCGTACAACATCATCCTTTTTCAGTTTGAGATCCGTTTTGATTGTATGAGTAAATGTTTTATCATGACCGGCACAGACTCCATGCATAGCGCAAGAATCACATGAGCCTTCTTTCATGATTTCTATCGTGACTTCGTTTCCGTTTACCTCTTTAACAACTGCAAGATCTTCTTGTAAATTCTCCATTATAACTCACCTTTCAGTTTATCAATAATCATTGTTGATGAAAGACCTTTTACAAAGGAGAGACTGACAACATCTCCACCTTTGGCCAGCACAATATCAGCACCGACAATATCATTGACTTTCCAATCTCCACCCTTAGTTAAAACATCCGGCTTTAAAGCCTTAATAACATTATAAGGTGTATCCTCATTAAAGATAATTACAAAATCGACAGATCTCAGCTCTTTCAGTAGAATCATGCGATTTTTTTCATTATTTATTGGCCGTTTGGATCCCTTTAATCGTCTGACAGAGCTGTCACTATTTAATCCAACAACCAGAAAATCACCCAATTTTTTTGCTTCCTGAAGATATTGGATATGACCGGCATGAATCACATCAAAACACCCATTGGTGAACACGATCTTTTTCCCTTTTAATTGCAATTCCTTCAGGGTTTCAGTTAACTGAGGGAGACTGAGATTACTCTTCATTTTCAAGTACCGGATAGTCTCCATTGAAGCAAGAATAGCAATAGCTTTCAGGTTGGGAGACTGCTTTTTTTAAATCATCAATTTCAATATATTTTAGTGAGTCAGCACCGATATATTTACCAATCTCATCTATGGATTTCTTGTTTGCAATCAGCTCCGTTCTGGTTGGTGTATCGATACCATAAAAACAGGAATGTTTTACAGGTGGTGAACCTATACGCATGTGAACCTCTGCTGCTCCTGCCTCTTTTACAACTCTTATTATATTACGCAATGTTGTTCCTCGCACAATTGAATCATCAATCAAGACAACTTTTTTCCCTTTAAAGAAATTTGGGAGTGGATTAAATTTCTGATTCACACTTTCATCCCGGACAGTTTGCTCTGGTTTGATAAATGTACGTCCAACATAATGATTCCTAATCAAACCCATTTCGTAAGGAAGGTTTTTCTCACGGGCGTAGCCCAAAGCAATAAAATTGGATGAATCAGGAACAGGTACAACGATATCTGCATCTAAACTGTCTCTTTTTGCTAACAGCCCACCAAGTTTAAGACGGACATCATAAACATTCTCACCAAAATGATGGCTATCTGGTCTGGAAAAATAAATATGTTCAAAAATACAGTGTCTGGTTTGCTCTGTTTTTCTTATCGCTTCTGCTTTTGATTCAACGATTCTGATACCATCTTTACTAACTACAATTATCTCACCAGGATTAACTTCTTTTATCCATTTTGGTTTTAGTATATCCAGTGCGCAACTCTCTGAAGCAACAACAACAGAACCCTCTGATGTTTCTCCGTAAACCATGGGTCTGAATCCGTAAGGATCTCTAAATAGAAACATCTCATGCTTTGTTGCCAAAACGGTTGAAAATGCGCCCAAAACATTACGCATCATTTTTTCTATCGCTTCTGTTATTGGCTTGTTTTTCTTCTCTACTTGATAAACAATATATTTAAGAATCAATTCACCATCATTACCGCTGGCAAAATAGACTCCCTTGCCTTCCAGTTTCTTCCTGATTGAATTGTAATTAACGATATCTCCATTGCTTGTAAGCGCATAGCAAGGTCCTTCTAAGGTTTCAACTACATGAGGTTGAGAATTATAAGATGATGATGATCCTCTAGTTGGATAACGCACATGTCCAATTGCGATATTGCCTTCAAGTTCGTTAAGTTTTTCAGGACGGAAAACATCTTTTACCAGTCCCATCTTCTTCCTTAAAGTATAACGTACGCCATTATTAACAGCCATTCCACAGCTTTCCTGCCCACGATGTTGTTCCGCAAATAATCCTAATGTAGCCTGCTCTGCAGCGTTCTTGTGATTAAAAACCCCAATGATCCCGCACATTTGTACTCCTATTCCTAATTAATATTTATTTTTTAAATGTAGCAAAACATCCAACATTGTCCAAAATCTCGATCAATGCAAATGTGTTCGCACACTTTATCTATCAAATCTTATCTTATTTATCGAGAACTAAATTCTTAAAGTTTGGATAGGATAGATGTTCTCGATCAATTTATATTTATTTCTTTTTAAATGATATCTTATTCTCATTTCCTGAAAGCAATCTTCCTATATTAGCTTTATGGCGGATGATAATGAAACCAGCAACAAACGATACAAAAATCAGCATCACGTAGGATTCAAAATTGTTGTTAATATTCAAAACCAACATGTAAATCCATAATCCCAGGGAAGCGGTAATTGATCCCAACGATACGTAACGGGTTGTCCAGACTATGAGAATGAAAATAATCAGGCATATTAAGAGTGGCAGTGGCATCAAAGCAATAAAAACTCCAGCCGATGTTGCAACTCCCTTTCCGCCTTTAAAGTTTAAAAAAACTGTAAAAATGTGACCAAGTATTGCGCAAAGACCTGTTAATATGAGCAATAGATCTGATGGATTACCAATGATAGCTTTGCCAATCAATACTGCTGCCACGCCCTTTCCAATATCAACGAGCAACGTGATAATGCCGATTTTTGTACCCAGAATTCTCAAGGCATTTGTTGCACCTGCATTACCACTACCATGTTCACGAATATCTATATTGCGGGTAAGCTTTCCAAAGATATAACTTGTTGGAATTGAACCCAGCAGATAAGCTATTATAAAACTAATTATCAGATTCATCTTCCTTTCGTCCTCGGAATAGTGCCTTTATTGTAGCTCCGGTAAAATTGAAATGTTCCCGAAGCTGATTCTCCAGATATTTACGATAATGCTTCGTTACCAGACGTGCGTTATTACAGAAGAAAACAAATGTCGGCGGATGCGTTTTTACTTGAGTTAAATAGTAGATCTTAGTATGTTTGCCACTTGAATGCGAGGGGGCAAATCGAGCGACTGTTTTATCTAGAAATCTGTTTAACTCAGACGTAGGAATTCGCTTTTTACTCTCTTTATCTACTTCAAGCATTAGGTCGAGAATCTTTCTGATGCGCTGACCTGTTAATGCTGAAACAAAAATGATCGGTGCATATTGTGTAAAAGGAAGATTGCGCTTGATTTTCTTAACAAACTCTCCAGGTGTCTCATTGTTCTTTTTGATAAGATCCCATTTGTTGACGATTATAATTAGATCTTTAAAATTTCTAGCTGCATAAGATGCTATCTTCTGATCCTGATTACCAATCTCCTGCTCAGCATCCAACACCAGTAATACTTGATCAGAACGATTTATACTCTCTATTGTTCGCATAGTACTAAAGTACTCTACTCCATATTTGATTTTCTTCTTCTTACGTAATCCCGCTGTATCTACAAATATGATTTTGCGACCAAAATGATTGATTTCAGAATCTATTGAATCCCTGGTTGTCCCCGGAATATCCGTAACAATATTCAAATCTTTTCCAATTAATTTATTGGTTATGGATGATTTACCTACATTGGGTCTTCCAACTATTGAGACCCTGATAGAATCCTCATCTTCTTTTTCGTATTCATGAGGTACCTTGTTAACATATTCCAGTAGCAAATCAAGGAAATTACCAACATTACGACCGTGTACTGCAGCAATAGGAAAGGGGTCCCCAAAACCAAGCTTAAGGAAATCGTAAACATCAAGTTCATCTTTCTCATTATCTACTTTGTTGGACACAAGAATCACCTTGTCTCGATGGGATGATAAAATCTTTGCAACTTCATTATCTACATCCGTAATACCAGTTTTTACATCCACAAGGAATAAGATTACATCTGCTTCATCAATAGCTACTTCAGCCTGAAATTTCACAGCTCGATCTATCCTGTCTGTTGATTTAGGGATAATCCCTCCTGTATCAACTATCACAAAGCTGTATCCAGACCAGTCTGTCACCTGGTATTTTCTGTCTCGGGTAATTCCTTCTTCCGAATCAACTATAGCACTTCTGTTGCGACATAGTCGATTAAAAAGCGTTGACTTACCTACATTGGGTCTTCCAACTATTGCTACAACGCTTCGTCTCATATTTTATCCTCAAATTCATTCTTTCTTATTTTGAAGTCAATCTTTCTTGACAGCCTTATTTGTCAAACTAACTTATTTGTCAAACTAAATGATAAGGCTTAAGATATGATAAATAAAGATATGAAGCCTCTGCTGATCAAAATCTAAAGATGCTACATTATTTATGTAACTATTTATTTTAAATGTGCTTGACATATCAGCGGTCAAAAAAAAATTCAACGGTAATGACAATTAGGAGGATTCATGGTTAGAAAGGAAATAATCGATAAGGTTATTGAACGAGCTCTGACAAATGGAGCTGACTTTGCCGAATTGTTTGTAGAAGATACATATAATTCGCTGATAAGATTCAATGACAGTAAAACAAAGCAAAGTATGATCGGTAAAGATTTTGGAGCCGGAGTAAGAGTTTTTTATGGTGAAACGGCAATCTATGCTTACACAAATGATCTTTCGGAAGAAGCATTATTAAAAGCTGCAGATGCTGTAAGTAAGGCTGCAAAACAAGCTAATCTCACAAAATCTATCGATTTGACAAAGAAAAATGTAATCAATTATCACCCCATTCAGATTCCAAATGATACAATAGATAAAAAAGATAAAATTGAATTTCTGCGCAAAATCAATGGTGCTGCACGTGGGTACAGTGATTTGATCTCACAGGTAGATATTAGCCTGATTGAAAAAATGCAAAAAGTGATGATAGCAAACAGTGAAGGTTTATGGGCGTATGATACCAGAAATTATTCCCGTGTTTATGTTAGCTCAATAGCTTCACAGGGAGCAGAGAAACAGACCGGAAGTGAAGGTCCTGGTGCTCATTCGGGATATGAGTTATTCCAACAGATTAATCCAATTGAACTTGGTGAAGAAACTGCCCGTGTTGCAACCTTAATGCTTAAAGCGGATTATGCTCCAAGTGGTAAATTCCCGGTTGTTATTGATAATGGATTCGGTGGTGTAATTTTCCATGAAGCCTGCGGTCATTCATTAGAAACAACTTCAGTAGCCAAAGGTGCTTCGGTTTTTGCCGGTAAATTGGGTCAACAGATTGCTCATGAATCTGTAACAGCTATCGATGATGGAACAATTCCTAATGCCTGGGGTAGTGAAAATATTGATGATGAAGGGTTGGAAACACAGCGAACTGTTTTAATAGAAAATGGTATTCTCAAGTCATACATGGTTGATAAGATGGGTGGATTAAAAATGGGGTTGGCTCCTACCGGAAGTGGACGAAGACAATCCTATAAATTTGCTCCTGCATCACGTATGCGTAACACCTTCATAGATGCAGGTCCAAACAAATTAGATGATCTGATTACCTCTGTTGATTATGGTATTTATGCCAAAAAAATGGGTGGAGGATCTGTTCTTCCAGGTACAGGAAACTTCAATTTCTCAGTAGGTGAAGGTTATATAATCAAAAATGGAAAAATATGTGAACCTGTAAGAGGTGCTACTCTTATCGGTAATGGCGCTGATGCTTTGATGAAAATCAGTATGGTTGCAGATAACCTTGCTCATGCACAGGGTATGTGTGGTAGTGTTAGTGGTAGTATCCCAACCAATGTTGGACAAGCGGCCATTAAAATAGATGAAATCGTCGTTGGCGGAAGGAAATAGGAGGATTAATGTACAATAATGAATTTGCTTATATAATGGATTATGCAAAAGATAAAGTAGATGATATCGAGATACTATTATCAGCAGACGATTCCTTTTCCGTAAGAATCAGCCTTCAAAAAGTTGAGTCTTTCAACTATTCTGATGCAAAGGGTATTGGTATTAGAATTATCAAAGATGGTAAGGTTGGATATGCTTACACCGAACGTTTTGATGATGAAGCCTTCAAGTTTATGGTGGATGAAGCTATAGCTAATTCTGAGATATCAGAATCAGATGAGGTGATTGTATTAGCTGATTATCCAGATGTTGAGGAAAAACCAGATGTATATTCTGAAGCTCTTGATGAAGTCGCTGTTGATGAAAAAGTAGAATATACAAAACTTCTGGAACGTTCAGCCAAAGATGCTGATCCCCGAATTGTTAATGTGCCTTACGCTGTTATGGGGAATGGAAAAACCTATCTCAAGATCGAAAATAGCAAGGGCTTATCAAAAGAAGATATTCAAAACTATGCTTTTTCTTATGTTGGAGCTCTAGCAGCTACAGAAGATGATAAACGTATGGCTTTTGAATTTAATATCGGTAGAGATTTCTCTAAATTTGATGCAGAGAAATTAGCCGCTCTCTGTGTTAATAACAGCCTTGAACTCCTTGGTGGTGAACAGCTTGAATCTGGAAGCTATCCTGTTGTTTTCAACAGTAAAATGATGTCTACAATGCTGTCAACCTTCTCCAATATCTTCAGTGCTAAAGCTGTTCAAGAAGGTAAATCGCTTCTTTTAAATAAATTGGGGACTGATATTGCAAATAAAAATGTTAATCTCATTGATGATGCACTTCATAAAGATGGTTTCTCTACACGCGCCTTTGATAGCGAAGGTTATCCTTCTCAACGTATTGTTCTTATTGAAAAGGGACAGTTGAAATCCCTGCTTCATAATACAGTAACAGCGGCAAAGGATAATGTTAAATCAACAGGCCATGGAACCAGAGGATATAAGGGAACATTAGAGATATCACCAACTAATTTCTACCTTGAACCCGGTGACATAAATAGAGAAGAGCTGTTTAAGAAGTATGATACTGTTGTGGAAATTGTTTCACTCCAGGGTATGCATTCTGGTGCAAATCCTATCTCCGGTGATTTCTCTTTATCAGGCGAAGGATTTCTCTATAAAAACGGTATTAAACAACATTCATTGAAACCTTTTACGGTTTCGGGTAATTTCATAAATATGTTAATGGATGTAGAAGCAATTGCTGATGACTTTAAATTTGATATGAGTTCTATTGGATCAGCCTCAACATTGATCAAGAACCTTTCATTCAGTAGCTAAAATCCAATAACTTAATTTTAAAATTAATAATTGAACCTTACCCGAAATTACTTTGGGTAAGGTTTTTTTGTTGGCATTTTATCATTATGATTCAGATTATTATTTAGGAGTTTAAATGAAAAAAATACTAAAAATTATTACGATTACTTCAGCAATAATTATCTCATCGCTAAATATGATTTGGGCCTCTGAGTTCCAGAATAAAATGCTTGAAGAAGAGAGTAAGAGGGTTGGTGAGGAAATTTTCCAACGTTTGATTGATGTCGTTGGTGATTTTGCTTTGGTGGAAAACGTAAATACGATCTCAGAAGTAACAAAGGAGCTTGATCAGGGTACTATAGCATTTCGCTCTGAAGTTTTTGCCGTTTTCCCTGATAAAATTCATCTCAAATATGAGGATAAAGAGTTTATTATTAATGAAGATAATGGTTGGAAAAAATATCCGCAGGGGTACTATGAAAATCTCAGTAAAAAAATGATACAGGTTCTGGGGAGTAATCTGGAAAAGAACATGATCAATATCATTAAAAATCGTGAGGATTTTACTATCCGATTTAAAGAGATCACCTATAGTAATGGTAAGGAGTACGAGATTCTGGAGTTTATAAATGATTCGAAACAGAGCTATATCTCCGATTTTCTTTTATATATTGATGTTGAGACCTATTTGCCTCACAAAATGATCTATTCAGGTACAGGAAAATCCATGAAAACCAGTGAGCTTGTTCTGGAAAAAACCTATCTGGATTTCATGGATTTAATGAATTATAAATATCCTTCTCACACTGTCACTTCAACATTGGAAGGAGAAAAAATAAGCGAGAATAAAATCTTAAATATTAAGACTAATCTCGAATTTGATAAAAATCTATTTCAATAATCCTATGGTGAAGGCCAATCCTTCATCATGGTATTCGTTTAATACTACACTGTAATCAATATTCAATCTTACTTGGAAATTGTAGGTTCTAAAGAATTTAATCCCAGTTGAAAATGTCAGTTCAATGCCGTCTTCTTCATAACCTTTGATGCGATAATCATGATTAACCCAATGAAATCCCACTGCTCCTCCAAGGTAGGGACAGAAATCCGTTTTTGTGGTGAGATAATGGGCAAAAACATTTATAAGAAAACCTCGTCTGAAGCCTGTTGTCATACCAACAGCCATTCGCTCTGTTTCAAAGCCAAGATTTCCATCAATGGTAAATTCATTGTTTATATTATCATAACCATGGCTGGGGTATACATATCCAAAAGAAAGTCCATTATATTGGCGTGCTTTACGTCTCATATAACTGGTTTCTTCTTTTTTCATTACATTTCCAACCTGGGCTGTTTGCGAGATTGACTTGTTGGTGGAGATACTTACTGCAATCCGCTTAGCTGCTGCATCCAAATCTTCTAATGAGGCAGAAACAACACTATCAATTATTTCTATTGAGGATGTTGCTACATCTACCTTCATAAATTGGATAACAACCTTTTTCCCAAGTTTACTCAGGGAACATGATATCACCTTGTCAACATTCAGACTTCTACCAATATCAGCTCCGCAGTCCCCATCCATACAGTAGTTGTCCCCACTCACCTCATAAGTGATGTCTTTAGAAATGATATGGTAATTCGTTGCATTGATTATCTCCTGCCTGAGCAGTTGATCAAAAGTGCTTACTGTTGATTGGTCAATTCCATTTGAATGAACAGGTAGGACAGCTGCTTGTTGTCCAAAAAGTGACATAGTAATCAATAATGCTGAAAACATTATCGCGATTTTTTTGATTCTCATAAATCCTCCAGTATTACAATCAAATAAAATTTTCAATTATAAAATTGTCAACCTATCACTCATCACTGGAAAGATCGATGTTTCTACTTCTGAAGCCATATCCCATAACATCCCAAACATCTGTTAGTAATACAAATGCTTTTGGATCAATATCTTTAACTATATCACGAACAATAGCTACCTGGCGTCTGTTCATAGCACAGAAAAGTATCTTCATCTCTCTACCGCTATATCCACCCACTCCTCGGAAATAGGTTACACCGCGACGGATCTTTGTATAGATCTCTTCCTTAACCTCTTCACATTTATCGGTAATAATATATACGCCTTTAACATAAGGTAGACCCTCACTGGCTAGATCAGTAATCTTGGTTGTAATAAACAGGTTTACATATCCCCAGATAATTAGTTTCATATCCTTGAAAATGATTCCTACCGACAGAATTATAAGTGTTTCAACAATCCAATATCCTGTACCAATTGAGATGCCAAGCCTCTGTTTGATTAAAGCTACGGGAATATCAGTACCACCAGTAGAACCTTTAAAACGGAAGATAATACCTAATCCAAGCCCTAGAAGTACTGAACCGGCAATAGCTGCCAGATAGATATCCTGTGGTCCCAAAGCTGCAATAATTGTATCACCGTTCTGGTGATATGTAAATGATTCCAATGAATTGATTATGCCCATCTTGGCTAGATTTTGCAATGAGAGAACATCAGTTAATATTGAACTGATGAACATACCGATTAATGATCGTGATCCAAATCGTTTACCAAGCAGGAAAAAACTGATGATAAAGAGTGGTATATTCAATAAAATCATACTGAGACCGGTTGGTAAATTAAATAAATGAAACAGGATCTGTGATAAACCACCAACACCACCGGGGGCTATTTTATAAGGTACTAAAAACCATGAATATCCAATGGCAAAAAGCATTGAGCCAGCGATTATTCCAAGGAACTGAGTAATATTTCTTTTATAATTCATTCTTACCTCCGCAGCCGCAATCAAAAAATTGCCTTATTTACGTCAATTAAAAAAGTAATTGTTGACGTACAAAGTCAATATTATTAATTCACAACCTGTTTGGAATAACAGCATTAGGAGGATACATGTTCAAGATACACTTAACATTAAATGGTGAACATTTTAAAACACTGGCTTACTCTGAACCAACAACGATTAACGCGCTGATTAATTCAGATGGTATAGCAAAACATGACATAATTGCCTATAAATTGGATTCACAATATATGACTTCTGATTTTGAGATTAACAAGGATTGCGAGCTGGATTGTATCTCTTACGGATCCTATACCGGACATTTGATTTATCAGGATACAACGATCTTTATCATGATGATGGCTTTTCAGACTTTGTATCCCGATAGAAAGCCACTGGTTATAGAACACTCTGTAGGAGATGGGGTTTACTGTGAGGTATTTAATGATCACATCATAAACGGTGATGATGTACAAGCGTTGAAAACTGAGATGAAGAAGATTATCAAAAAGAAACATCCTATTGAAAAAAAAGTAGTCAGCAATCTGACAGCTATGAGGATCTTTAATGAGCAAAACAGGGAAGATGTGGTAAAGAATCTCCATATGAATAATATCCCAATTTATCAATGCAATGGGTATAATGATTATTGTCTGCGATCATTAGCAGAGAATACCTCCCTGATTGAAGATTTTGATATTCTTTACCATTCACCAGGTTTGATATTACGATTTCCCCGACGCAGTAATAGAAAGATTATCGATACGTTTAGGTTACCCAAAAAACTATTTGAAACACATCAGGAACACGATAAATGGCTTAGTATTTTGGATGTTCACAATATCAGTTCTAGCAACAGGAAGATAGCTTCATACGAGACCACAGAGATGATTCAGGTAGAAGAGGCATTACATGAGAAAAAAATTATCGATATAGCTGATAAAATATCCTGGAATAAGAATGCGCGTATAGCATTGATTGCCGGCCCATCTTCTTCGGGTAAAACAACCTTCGCTGCTCGTTTATCTGTACAGCTGAAAGTAAATGGGGTTTTCCCCAAGGTTGTTAACCTGGATGATTATTTTCTCCCTCGTGACAAAACACCGCGCAAACCCGATGGTGAATATGATTTTGAAAGCATTAAATCAATCGATCTGGATTTGTTAAATGAACATCTTAATCTACTTCTACAAGGCAAAGAGATTGAACTTCCAAAATATAATTTTCTGGTTGGAATCAGAGAGAAAAGTAATCGTAAAATTAAATTGAATGATGGTGATATCCTTGTTATGGAAGGGATTCATGGTCTTAATGACAGCCTGACAAGCTCGGTTCCTTTCCATCAAAAAGTGAAAATCTATGTTAGTGCTTTGAACAATCTTAACATTGATAATCATAATCGCATTAGAACCTCTGATTCAAGAAAGATCAGGCGGATAGTTCGTGACTTTAATTATCGTGGTCACAATGCTGAACAGACACTATTAATGTGGGATGATGTAAGGGATGGTGAGAACAAGAATATATTCCCATATCAGGAGAATGCGGATTTCATGTTCAATAGTATATTAACTTACGAATTAGGTATTTTGAAAAAGCATGCAGAGCCGTTGTTACGTCAGATTTCAGCATACTCTAAAGTTTATCAGGATGCACAGGATTTACTTCAGATGTTTTCACATGTGGATCATATCGAAGATGCACGGGTTCCATCAAATTCAATTCTTAGAGAATTTATCGGGAAGAGTATTTTTAGAAAATAATTATAAGTTAAGAGTTTTGTAATCTATTAGGTTTGATAATAAAAAAAACCCCGATAATCTTCGGGGTTTTTAATTTTATTAATTGCTTATATTGTTAGAATCTATATCCGATCCCAAGACTGTATGCAAAAACATCCATCTGGTGATTACCTGGCATACTATGCTCGGTTGCAATTGCGTTTCTTTCATATCCAAAAAGATATTCCAAACCGAAATCTATATCCAGTTTCCCTTTTGTATAGCCAAATCCACCTGTTAATACAGAGTTTGTTGATGATGGGAAAAGAATATTAAGTGTTTCCTGAGGTGCTGGGGCAGGATCATAATAATAACCACCTCTGAGAGCGAAACATGGTTTCATTTGATATTCCCAACCCAATCTGTATTGGATCGCATCTTTCCATTTGAGGATGAATTCGTTATCTCCGGTTGCTTCTGTGGTGGCAGCCCAGGTTGCATCGTCAAATTCTGTTACAAATTTATCAACGGAAGACCATCTGCTATATTGAGCATCGCAGGTTACGGTAACTTTTTCACTTAAATGGAATGCAAAACCAGCGCCAAGCCATAAAGGCCAGGTTACATCTCTATCAAAATCACTTTTCGCTTCAGCACCCATTGCACCAAAAGCTGGATTTTCTGCTTCACCTTCCATAGCTACTTCCGTTGCTGTTCTATAAGTTAATCCAAAATTAACTGCTTCATTAGGTCTGAACATCAAACCTATAGTGGCACCATAACCCAATCCGGTTGAACTCTCGTCATATTGGAATACTCCTACATTTTCTATAACTGCAGGACGTTTAAGATCAAACATACCATAATATATGTTTGCTGCTACACCCAGGGATAATTTCTCTGAAAATTCATAGGCTACTGCCGGAGCTATATTTATTACACCTATCTTAGACATCCATTCTACTTCTTCTCCACCTGATAATGCTGTTAAATCTTCTCCATCATAGGTTGCACCAAGTCCAGCTGGTACATATATCCCTAATCCAAACGCCCATTTATCTTTTGTCATATTGAAAAACAGGTTAGGATTTGGATAATGTTTTACCTCACTATCCGCGTCTACATTGGGATTGTAGAGTCCTAACTCAGGCATATCTAATCTGTAATTTGAAAAAGGCATAACATCTGTAAAAATACCTTTGATAGCTGTAGGTTGTCCGGTTAATCCTGCCGGATTCCAATAGATGGCTGAGCCATCATTCGCAAGACCTATAAAAGCTCCACCCATTGCAAGTGATCTGGGTCCAACACTGTTGAGACTTAATCCATTAGCAAATAGGCCTATTGCTACTGTTAACATCAGAACCAATAAAATAATTTTTTTCATAATCTCTCCTTTTTTGTCTGCTTGCAAGGAAATTGAATATTATTCATTTCCTGTCAAATCATTTTTTCAGGTTGATTCTGCTCTGAGGTTTATCAATATATAGTGATGATTGCTTTAACTTCTGAAGTTAAAAAAAATAGCACCAACAATTAATCATGTTGGTGCTACAAGAAATATATTGTATTTTGTGTTATTATTTAATCATCAACATCTTTTTAGTTGAGTGATATTTTGCAGTTTTTAATTGATAGAAATATACTCCAGAAGCCTGTTTGTTTGCATTCCAGGTAAATGTGTGACATCCTGCTTCAAATTTCTGGGAAAACACAATCTGTCCCTTCACATTGTAAACTGTTAG
>CAYYLA010000010.1:0-17823 GCA_964441785.1 uncultured Candidatus Cloacimonadota bacterium
AATCTCCAAACTTAACTATAAAGAAGATGATTGAAATATCTGATGCAGTAAATTTGGATATCAATCTAACAACTAAACCTTTCATAAGAGGAAAAAAGATACAAGAATCAAAACAATTTGTTATAATTCCTGTGCATGAAAATAAGGAGGAAACAATTCATCAAAATAGCAAAAAAAACCACATTAAGAAGCAGTTCAAAATAGATTAAAGGAAAACCAAAAAAATATTAACAAGTAGATATAATTGACTAAATTTAGCAAAAATTAATTAAAAGAGAATCAGAACCTTAAATATAAAACATTGTGAAAACTTGTGGAGGGTATTGACAATGAGAAAAAAATGGACTCAATTTTTGTTATTAGTATGGTTGATTATTATTGCTGTTAATATCTGGACGATTCTATTCTTAAATAAAGCAAAAGAACAACAACTATTTAATTAGTTAGAGCAAATACAACCGAAAGCAACAATCCTAATTGCGCTATTCTATTGCCATATCGTGTTGACTAAGACGATTCATGATATTGCAAACTTAAAGCATTAACAAGGTCAATGCACGCCAAAAATCAATAACCTGTAAACTTTAATTTCTCTATGATTTTAGAGACGTTATGATTCTGTGGTAAGGATTGTTGAAATTCAATTCAATATAACTGAAAGTATGCAGCAATACGGATAGTCTCTTTAACAAGTATTTATGTTTAATTTACTTTGAGTCATTCGTGCTTTTGTGACTTCGAGGATAGCTCAAAGGTTATTGCACAATTTATTCTTGACCGCTTGACAGATTTTCAGACAGCTGGTTTAATCCAAAAATAGTAATTATAAGGATTTATATGGGATATATAATTGGCGCAATAATTAGTTTGGCAGTATTGATAACAGTGCATGAATTCGGTCATTTTATCGTGGCACGCTGGGTAGGTATAAAAGTTGAGAAATTTTCTCTTGGATTTGGTCCAAAACTATTCTCTTTTAAATGGGATGAGGTAGATTTCATGGTATCACTCATACCGCTGGGAGGGTATGTTAAGATGAAGGGTGAGAACCCTGATGAAGAAGGTGAAGAAAGCATTGTTAATGACGATGATGATTCATTTATAAATAAAACATGGTGGCAACGTGCTCTAGTTGCTTTTGCCGGTCCTTTTGCCAACTTTTTATTAGCTCTGTTGATTTTTATCTTTTCTTTTCTTATAGGACGAAATTACGAGGACCAGGTTCCAGTGGTTGGAGATGTACGTACTGAGGTAGCAGAGCAACTTCAGGTTGGTGACAGGATTTTATCAATTAATGACAAGGTTATTGAAGGCTGGTCGGAGATTATTGAATTCACAAAAGAAGATGCTACAAATCACATAACAATTGAACGAAATTCCCAAGAGATAGCAATAGATCTGGAATCCATTTCCCAGACCTTCTGGGTTGATGATATCTTACCACGAGTGGAGGCAATTATCGGTGAAGTCACGCCGGGAATGCCTGCATACAATGCAGGTTTATTGAATCAGGATAAAATTCTTTCTGTTAATGGAGAAGAGATATCAGATTGGTATGAAATGCGAGAAGCAATAATTAATGCACCTGAAGAGACTGTAATTTTAGATATCCAACGTGGGGAAAAGCAATTTACCAAGGAACTGAAATTGGAGGAAAATATCCTGTCCGGGACCAGAATTATTGGTATAAGTCAATATATGCCGGTTAAGATAAGACGAACGTACTCCTTATCGCGATCAATCGTCTTAGGAAGTGCTACAACTATCAGTACGGTCGCTTTAAATTATTATTCACTTTACAAAGTTTTTACCAATCCATCATCCATAGCTCAAAACATAGGTGGACCTGTGATGATCGTTTCAATGTCACGACAAACTGTAAACAAAAGTTTTGATGTTGCTTTGATGTTAATTGCAATGATCAGTGTAGTCTTAATGGTGATGAATTTATTGCCTATACCTATATTGGATGGTGGGCATATCTTCTTCTGTATCATAGAGGGAATCAGAAAAAAACCATTGTCATTGACAGTTCAGCGGGTGTTGCAAAATATAGGTTTATTATTGTTGTTATCGCTTACAGTATTTGCGTTTATGAATGATTTCCATAAGTTATTCAAGCGTAACAGCTCACTACAGCAGAACAGAATTGAATTAGAGCAGAATTAGGAGGAGATATCTTTAAATTTGAACTACATGGAACCAGCGGAAATGCACGTGCAGGTAAGGTTACTACAACCCATGGGGAAATATTAACTCCGATTTTTATGCCTGTTGGAACCAGGGCTACAGTCAAAGGATTAACTCCGCAGCATCTCAAAGATTTACAGGCTCAGATTATTCTGGGTAATACATATCATCTCTATCTGCGCCCGGGTCATGAACTGGTTAAGAAAGCGGGTGGTTTACATGAATTCATGGGTTGGGATAGACCTATTCTTACCGATAGTGGTGGTTTTCAGGTAATGAGTTTAAGTGGTTTACGAAAGATTACACCGGATGGCGTTAAGTTTCAATCACATATTGATGGCAGTTATCATTTCTTCACACCGGAGAAGGTTATTGAGATTCAGAATGCATTGGGGTCGGATATCATGATGTCTTTTGATGAGTGTCCACCTTATCCGGCAACAAAGAAGTATGTTGCAGATTCACTTAAAACAACACTGGATTGGGCCTTACGCGGGAAAGAAGCTCATAAGAATAGTGATAAACAAGCGCTTTTCGGGATTGTTCAGGGTGGAATTTATGAAGATCTTCGAGAAGAGAGTGCCAAGAAATTGATGGAGATGGATTTCCCGGGATATTCAATTGGTGGTTTGGCTGTGGGTGAACCTAAGGAGGATATGGAGCGGTTGACAGCATTTCTCAACAACATTCTGCCTAAGGATAAGCCACGCTATCTAATGGGGGTTGGTACACCGATGGATCTGCTCAATAATATTGCAAATGGTGTCGATATGTTTGATTGTGTTATGCCAACACGTAATGCTCGCAAGGGTACAGTTTTCAGTTGGAAAGGTAAGGTTATCATCAAAGGTGCTCAATTTAAAGAGGATTTTTCTCCCATTGATGCTGACTGCGATTGCTATACCTGCCGGAATTTTTCCAGAGCATATCTGCGTCATCTTTTCAGTGTCGATGAGTTACTAGCAATGACCTTAGCATCGATACATAGTCTGCATTTCTATCTACAATTGGTTACAGAGGCACGCAAGGCAATATTGGAAGATCGGTATGCAGCTTTCCATAATCGGGTATCACCTCAATTACAGAATGTGGTGAAAGCTGGAGAATAGATGAAAAAAACGATTGTTCTCTTAATCCTGATATTGTTTCTATCCAATATAGTAGATGCAGAGATTATTGTGAATTCAGAAGAGGTGAATATACCAAACAAAAAACCAATGTTGGCGGGATTGCTCTCACTTACAATACCGGGAGGAGGTCAGGCATACAATAATTCCTGGATTAAATTTGGGACGGTTGTAGCTTTGGAGGGAACCTTTGCCGGGTTAGCTCTATATCATCACAATAAAAGTGAGGATTATTACGACAAATATGAGATAACTCTCAATGAAGATTATTATGATCGTTATAGTGATTATTATTATAAAAGACAGAGTGATTTATGGTGGCTCGGAATTACAATTTTTGTTTCAACAATAGATGCTTACGTTGATGCGCATCTTTATAATTATGATTTAGAAAAGAAAAGGATACATCTTATGTTTGATGGAGATGTTGTTGGGTTTAATTATAAATTTTAAGAGGATCTTATGAAAAAATTTGTTATAGCAATTGATGGGCCTGCCGCTTCCGGGAAAAGTACAACGGCTAGAAAGCTGGCTCAGAAGCTTGAGTATATCTACATTGATACTGGTGCAATGTATCGAGCTTGCGGACTTATGTCGTTAAAGGAAAATATCCCGTTAGATGATTTAGATGCATTAACAGAGATGTTAAGTCGGATCAAAATAGAGATACGCTATTCGCCTGATGGAAATATGATTTTACTCAATGATGAGGATGTAAGTAAACGTATCAGAGAAGCTGACATTACAAAGTTATCTTCCGAGATTGCTGTGATTGGAATAGTAAGAGAAAAGATGGTGGAATTGCAACGTATCATGGGTCAGAAGGGTGGAGTCATTATGGATGGACGTGATATTGGTACCGTTGTTTTTCCTGATGCAGATTACAAGTTTTTCATGATAGCAGATGTAAAGACGCGAGCATTAAGACGCTGGAAAGAGGCGAAAGAAAAGGGTGAGGAGCTTGATTTAGCTGAGGTGGAAAAAGAGTTAATCTGGCGTGATAAAAATGACTCAACCCGTAAGATTTCACCGTTGAAGAAAGCGGATGATGCTATCGAGATTGATACAAGTGGAATGTCGATAGAAGAGCAGACTGCTTTGATAATAACACATCTGGAGCGATAATGAGATTAAGTTATAGATTCATAATTTTTATGGTTCGTGTATATATGCGGATTTTTTATAATTACAAGGTTGTTAACAGGGACTACTTAAAAACAATAGATGGTTGTCTTATAGCGGCCAATCATATATCAGCAAATGATCCGCCATTTATTGGTTCAATTATGCCGATGGAGATAAATTACCTTGCTAAGATAGAATTATTCCGAAAGAAGATAGCCGCAGCTTTTCTTTTGTATGTGAATGCGATTCCTGTAAAAAGGGGAAGGATTGATATCAGGGCTATAAAAACAGTTGAGGAGAAACTGGCAAAGGGTCAATCTGTGTTGATATTTCCTGAAGGAACCAGAAAATCTGCAAAGACAAAGCCTGGGATAGGAAAGATAGCATTAGAAACAAAGAAAAACATATTACCAATACTGATAAAGAATACAGACGATTTGAAGGGTTGTCTTTTCAGAAAAAAGAGGGTAGAGATTATTATTGGTAAGATAATAAATACAGAGCCATTTCAGAAGGAAACATTAGAGAAACAGGATTATAGAGATTTGGCTGAATATGTAATGACAGTGATAAGGGATCTTGACAATGACCATACGAATAGCTAAGAACTCAGGTTTTTGTTTTGGTGTAAAACGGGCCATAAAGATAGCTGAGGATTCAGCAAAGGACAATAGCGAAATTGTAACACTTGGTCCGATTATTCACAATCCCCAGATGGTGGAGCGTTTGGAAAAGCAGGGAATATACCATGTTGATAATCTCAATGAGATAAATGGACGGTCTACTATAATTCGTTCACATGGTGTAAAAAAAGAGATATTGGATGAACTCAAGTCACGCGAGGTAGCGATAATAAATGCAACTTGCCCCTATGTTTCGAAAGCACAACAGTATGCTCGTAAATTAAGTGAAGACGGATACACTTTAGTTATAATGGGAGATAAAACACATCCCGAAGTAATAGCAATACGATCATATGCGAAAGGTGAGGTAATAATAGTTGAAAATTCGTCAGAACTTGGTGATATAACATTTAAAAAAGTTGGTGTTATATCACAGACAACAAAGAACATAGAGGATTTTCAGGAATTAGTTCGAACCTTAAGTGGTCGATCTATGGAGATGCTGGTTATTAATACCATTTGCAATGCTACAAATATCAGGCAGACAGCTACACTTAAACTAGCAAAAAGTAGTGATTTAATGATAGTAGTAGGTGGTAAAAATAGCTCCAACACAAAAATGCTTGCCAAAATTAGTAAAAAATATATCAAGACATATCATATTGAAACATCTGAAGAAATACAAGAAGAATGGTTCAATAGCGATATGAAAATTGGCTTAACCGCGGGAGCTTCAACACCAGGTTGGGTTATTATAGAAGTATATAATAAAATAATAGAATGTATGGGGAATATTTCTGCCAAGGTAGACAGGGTAGAGGATATTCCTGGTTTCAAGGAGGGAATCGATGTTTAACGATCAAAAGGAAGTAAAGGATTTACAGAATCCTGAGGAACAAGTGGAAGAAAAAGTCGAAGAAACTGAAGCTTCCGTAGAAACTTCGAAAGAAAGTGTAGAAGAAGTTGAAGTAAAAGAAGAAAACCCGACTGCAGATGAAGCGGAAGAGGTAGTAGAAGAGACTAAACAGGAAGAGAAAAAAGAAGAAGCTGTTGAAGAAACCAGCAATCCTAACGACGATATGATGTCACTTTTAGATGAGCATTTCAGCAAATTTGAAAAGGGCAAAATAGTACAGGGGCGAGTGGTTTTAGTTGATGAAAAATCTGTGTTAGTTGATATTGGATTCAAATCCGAATCAGCTATTCCAATCAGAGAATTCTCCAGCAATAACATTCCTGAAGTTGGTACAGATATTAATGTGTTTATCGATTCTGTTGAGGATGGATCAGGACGATTGAAGCTATCTAAAAAGAAAGCGGATTTCTATACAAACCTCGAAAAATTAATCCAGATCCAAAAAGATAATGAAACAGTTGAAGGTATACTCAGACGTAGAGTTAAAGGTGGGATGATAGTAGAGATCGAAGGTCTTGAAGCATTCTTGCCAGGTTCTCAGATTTCAACCAAGCCTATTCCAAATTTGGATCAGTTTATCGGTAAAGATGGGCGATTCAAAATTCTTAAAATAGATGAAGAACGTAGAAATATTATAGTTTCTCGCAAGAAAGTTATAATGGAAGAACAGGAACAACGTTTAGCCGAATTGAAGGACAAGATTCTCGAAGATGCTGAACTCGATGGTGAAGTTCGTAATATTACTGATTACGGTGCATTCATTGATTTGGGTGGAATTGATGGTCTTCTTCATATTACCGATATGTCCTGGGGTCATATTCAACATCCATCTGATATGTTGAATATTGGTGATAAAGTTAAGGTAAAAGTTCTTAATTATGATGAAGAGAATGGTAAGGTTTCATTAGGCTTAAAACAGCTTGTACCTCATCCATGGGAAAATATTGAAGCAAAATATCCTGAAGGAACTATTGTATCCGGTAAGGTTGTTAATGTAACTAATTATGGTATCTTCATTGAACTTGAATCTGGTGTTGAAGGTCTTGTACATATTTCTGAGATCTCCTGGACCAAGAAGATCAAGCATCCGAAACAGGTAGTAAAACTTGGTGATACTATTAAGGCAATTGTACTTGCTACTAATAAAGAAGAGCGCAGAATCTCTTTAGGTATCAAACAGATGGAAGCTAATCCATGGTTAACAATTGATGACAGATATCCAGTTGATACAGTTGTAAAGGGTAAAGTTAAAACAATCACACCTTTTGGTGTATTTGTAGAGATTGAAGAAGATATCGAAGGGTTGATTCATATCTCAGACATATCCTGGACAAAACGTATTTATCATCCGAAAGAAGTTTTCCAGAAAGGTCAAGAAGTTGAGGTTAAGGTGTTATCAATTGATACAACACTTCACCGTATTGCATTGGGTGTTAAACAACTTTCCAATGACCCATGGGAAAACCTTGATGAACGTCTTCCAATTAACACAGAAATAACAGCAAGAGTTGCAAAAATAATTGCAAAGGGATTGTTGGTTGATGTAGAAGTTGAAGGATCAGTAGTTGAAGGTTTTGTACCTCTTTCTCATCTTGGTATTCCAGGTCTTAAGAAAGCTGAAACCGTCTTTACTGTTGGTGAAGAACTTCCATTAAAGATTATTGAACTGGATCTTGAAAATAGAAGACTTATCTTAAGTGTTAAGGCTTATTTCTTTGCTAAGGATTCTGCTGAATTACAGAATTTCATAAGAAATCATGAAGCTACTCCAGCTGGAAATGCTCCTGCAGAAGAAAAACCTGCAAAAAAGGAAGCACCAGTAGTAGAGGAAGTTGTTGAAGAAAATGTAGAAGAAGAAAAAGTAGCTGTAGAAGAAACAACAGAAGTTGTTGAAGAAGAAGCAACCGATAAAGAATAATTGGCTGTTTTTTTAGCAGTATAATAAAGTGAGGTATTGGGGTAATCTTTTAGGGGTTACCCCTTTTTTTGTATGACGATATATTTGATAGGATTTATGGGTTCCGGAAAGTCTGAGATGGGAAAAATACTATCTCAGCAATTGAATTTAAACTGGTTTGATATGGATTCGTTATTGGAAAAGGAAATAGGGTTATCAATAGATACAATTTTTTCTGATAAGGGAGAAGACTGGTTCAGGAGAAAAGAATCAGCCTTAATACAAAAGGGATTCCCCGAGGGTGTGATCTCTACCGGTGGTGGGATTGTAGAAAGCGAAGTAAATCGCAAAATTCTTAGTCGAACCGATTCACTTACTATCTGGTTGGATTTACCCTGGGATGTATTAAAGAAGCGGATTATCAACAGTAAACGTCCATTGGTAAGATTATTGGATAGTAAAGCATTATATCAATTATATAAGAAACGCAGATCACTTTATGCATCCTGTGCAGATCTTATTGTAGAGCATAATGATATTGATAAGATTTTTGCGCTGATACAATTGAAAATCAGCAGTTAGAAAATTCAAACCTCCTGGTAAAACTTCAAAATAAGATATTGTTAAACGACAATTACAAATAGTAATAAATAGACATGCAACTGTGTTTTGCGGAGCAAAATATTAGTTGTCACTGACGTAAAAAAAGCCCCCTGACCATAAATGGTCCGGGGGCTTCATCCAACCTAGAAAGGAAAGAATATTATTTCATAAGGACTTGTCCCATGAAATGCCTTTTCTTTTTATTTCATAAGGACCTGTCCCATGAAATGCCTTTTCTTTTTATTTCATAAGGATCATTTTCTTTGTACTGGTGAATTTTCCAGCTTTCAATTTAGTGAAATAGATACCTGATCCAACGCTATTTTGGCTATCATCAGTTCCATCCCAGTCAACCTGATAAGTATCAAGCCCTTTTGATGTATCAATTTCAAAGGATCTTATTTTCTGGCCTCTACTATTGTAGATATCGAGGTTTGCAGAAGCGATACCAGATTCTACGGTAAAGGCAATAGTTGTTCTTGGATTGAAAGGATTTGGGTAATTACCAAGCAGGCCAGTAATCTCAGGAACTTCATCGGTGTCACTGTCTGTTGCGGTAACCACGAGGGTAACAGGGACGATTTTGTAATCCCTGGAATCACCATCGGAGATGTAGATATTGCAGTAGTGATATCCTGGTTCGAGATTTGAAGAATCAATGGTGATATCGATATCTTCGCTACCCTGAGGTTGAAGTGTACCCATGGAAGTAGAAAGAGAGAACCATCCGAGTGGATATGACAATTGTACAGTACCTGTAGCGTTATGAGGATCGTTACCATAGCCATCACCAACAAGTTCGAAGTTGATGTTAAGATTACCTGCGATTTCTGTTGTAATTGTTACATTAACAGTAGCAGAAGCGGCCTGGCCATCATGAAGGAAGCCATAGCCCATTGCGGTAGCACCATGCCAGTTGAGAGTTGCATTTTCGCCGGTAGCGCCGTCATACGTCATTGTTCCACCGGAAGCACCAACCATATCAGTAGCGGAGTTAACAGTAACGCCAGGAGGGAACGAGATGTTCACGTCGGAACACCATTCGCCGTCAGGGCTCATATTATAAGCAGTAAAAGTCCAATCAACTGTTTCACCAGGTTCGAAATCTTCAGTATTACAAACCACGTAAGAACCAGTCATTTCACGACCATCGGGTTCTTCAGTTCTAATTGTGTATTCAATAACTCTTGTGCTTGTATTAGATAAAGTGAAGACATCGTAGGCTGTTTCGTTAAGTCCCAGTTCAAATTCAAAGCTTTCGGGATCAACAGCGAAGACATTAGCTTCATAAGCCATCAGGGAGAAATTCTGTTCCCAGGAATCTTCAGTAGAAGTAAGAGTAAAATTAAGTTCATGATTATCAGGTGTAGTAGAAGCCAGATCAAAGCTGAAAGCATCAATACAATTGTTAATTGCATATGCATCGAGATTACCGATAGATTCTTCATTATCAGTAAATGTTACAAATTCATCATCGGAAGCAAGAGTAAGTACAACATTGGTTGCATTTTCCGCACCGATATTTTCGATATCCATGCTAAGAGTAACGGTTTCACCTGCTTCGATATAATCATCATCACCGGCAAGAGGAATTACTTCATTAAGCATTACATAAGGTCCGTCGTTTGGAATGAGTTGAACAGTCTGAACACTGGTAATTTTATTATAACCAGTTACAGTAAGTGTAAGATCAGTTGGCGTAACAGGGATATTGGTAAGGTTAAGGGTAACATTACCGCTGTCATCTGCATAATCTGATCCAAGAATTTCATTTTCGTATGAGAGGCAAACCAGAGCACCAGGAGTATCAGTTTGAACCTCGTAGTTAGAGAGTCCGATAAAGAGGTTAGGATTATTGGTAATATCCATAGCAACCGGAGTATCAGTTCTCACGTTAAGCGAGGCATCACCGAAGATTGTCCAGTGTATGAATTCATCTTCACCGTTTGATCCGTAGTTATCCATCATATTACATGAACCGTTAAAGTAAAGTCCACCAACGGTAAATTTTTGATTGATAGGTTCATCAGCATAGTAATCATATCCAACCAGAAGGTCGATAGCGTGGTCTTGAGCTCTCATTGGAGGATCCCAGGATTGGCTGATAGTAGAGCCATAGAATGCAACAGCACCGGTTGGAAGTCCTGTGGAGTTATTAGTAGCACGTAACCAGGCTTCACCAAAACAGGTGCCAGATTGGAATTCACCAACATTACAAGCAACAGAGAGGATGAATGGTAGCATATTATCATTTGTAAGCGAGTTAACATTGGCTATATCCATATCAGCACCGTTACCCCAGCCAGTCATATAGCCATGGCCAGTGTAGTTTACGGTTCCTCTACCATCATTAAGAGCATTAACACCATCTTGAGCAGAAGCACCATAATCGTAGAGTTGATCAACTTCGGTATAGGTATAATCAAGGAGTTTCTGGCGGATATTATCCTGATGTTCATCATCATATTCGTTTTCGTCACCAGTACCTTGAGCAGAAGCAATACCGGTAGCTTTGTGAAGCCATTCGCCATCGGCGAGATCGCGTTCGTAATAGATCGTACGTTCTACCTGTGTTGCAACATCATCTTCATCTTCAGCAGAAAAGCGGCTGATAAAGATTTCTGGATAGCTATCATTACCATCAAGCAGTGTATAAGAAGGATCCTGATCATAGGACATTGTAGCAACTTCATCAACATCACCAACCAGGATTACGTAAGCTAAGCCATTATTGGCATCATATTCGTCCTGGATAAATGATTTGATAGAAGAGGAACTATTTCCTATGGTTGCAACATCGTAGATATCACATTGGATACCTTTCTGATTTTTCCAATCTGCATAAGGACGGAATGTATCAATAAAATCACCATGAGCGATTACTATGATACGACCTCTTTCTTCAACTGTGTCATAACGAAGATTGTTATTGTAGTTGAGGAAATGGTTACTATAAATCTGAGTAAATTCTTTATTTTCTTTTGACTGGTTTCTTGAAATAGTATTAACATTACTGAGCCCGTTTGAAGAAATTTCAAGAACGAGATGAGTATAGACTCTGAGAGTTTCGGTTTGAGGATTATAAGCAAAAGGTTGAGCATTAACAGTAACACCTCTGAAATCTCTCATGATATATGGATTACCTAAATGAGCCAGGTTTTCAGGGTATAGAGAATTTTGTTTGTAAACATCAGACATTTCGAAAGGAACATCTTCAGGATTTATCCTACGTGACAAGATACCTTTTGAGGGAGCGATTTTCATGTTGTATTCTACATATTCACTTTCAATAACATTAACGTCCATAGCTGCATTATCAGGGATGATAATACTGCGAGTAATAGTAGGAAGTGCAGGAGCACCTTTCTGGAATGTGTTAGTTTCCTTGGCAAGTTGAAGTTTGTACCAGGTTTCACCATCTATAGTGATTGCATCTCTATTGAAGCTACCAACAACATATTCTATCACAGTAGAATTATCATCAGATGCTAGAAGATTAACCTGAAAACTTTCTTCGTTAATAACGATTTCTTCAGCGAAAACTGATGAGATCATCATAAACAAGACGATTAGACCGATTAATTTTTTCATACTCTCTCCTTAAATGCTTATTTCATCAAAATCATTTTCTTGGTGCTGGTATAATCACCTGCCTTAAGTTTGGCAAAATAGATACCAGAACCAACACTATTATTATTAATATCAGTTCCATCCCAGGTAACACTATATTGAGTGAGATGACTTTCTGTTTTGATATTAAAGGTTTTTATTTTTTGTCCGCGACTATTATAAATATCCAATTCAGCAGCAGAAATATTGCTGTCTATAGAAAAGGCAATAGTCGTTGTTGGGTTAAATGGATTAGGATAATTTCCCGCCAGGAATGTACCTGTTGGAATTTCATCATCATCACTATCAGTAAGAGGATCTACAGTAAGAGTAACAGGCACGATTTTGTAATCTCTGGATTCACCATCAGAGATAAAAATCTCGCAATTATAGATACCAATACCAAGGTCAGATGAGTCAAAAGTGATATCAATATCATCTGTTTCACCGGCAGCCATTGAACCGGCAGAGGAGGCTAGAGATATCCAACTGAGAGGATAAGAAATCTCAATATTACCTGTAGCGATATGAGGATCATTACCATAACCATCACCCACTATTTCGAAACCGATTAACAGATTACCTGCAAATTCTGTAGTTGTAGTAACATTAATTGTAGCTGTTGCTGCCTGGCCATCATGAAGGTGACCGTAACCCATAGCTGTTGCACCGTGGAAATTAATTGTAACACCTTCACCTATTGTTCCATCAAACAGCATTGCACCACTACCACCGACCATATCTGTAGCAGAGTTAACGGTAACACCGGTTGGGAAGATGATATTTACATCAGTACACCATTCGCCGTCAGGGCTGTTGTTATAAGCAGTAAACGTCCAATCAACAGTTTCACCGGGTGTAAAATCTTCTGTGGAGCAAACGACATAAGAGCCGGTCATATCTCTTGTGGTAATTTCATCTGTTCTGATTGTATAATCTACAACGCGAGTACTTGTATTGGAGATGCTTAAGACATCGTATAATATTTCACCTTCTTCAACTGTAATATCAAATTCAGCAGGATTAACGGCAAATACATTAGCTTCGTAGCCGATAAGTTCGAAGTCTGTATCCCATGTATCTTGATCTGAAGTAATGACAACAGTAAAAGGAATTACATGTTGATCCGGGCAGGTGTTAGCCAGAGAGAAGGCGAATCCGTTTTCAACAGTTGCAGTTCCATTGGCATTAACATTATTATAGGTTTCAGTGTCATCTGTCATTGTTACATGAGGATCACTACAGAGAACATTAACGCTAACGTTTGTAGCAGTTTCGGATCCAACATTTTCCAGGATAACAGATAGTTGAACATCTTCACCAGCCTCGATATAATCATCATCACCGGCAAGAACATCAACATCGTTGATAAGCAGATAAGGGCCGCTATTAGGAATTACTTGAATCTCGTTTATAACAGGTTGTCTATTTTGAGCAGTAATTACGATATCGGCATAACCAGGAGTTGCAAATGGTTCAAATGTCAATGTTGCAGTACCAGATTCATCAACCAGTGTAGTTGCTTTAAGTTGTCCATCGTAGCTTAATCCAACAAGTGAGTAAGGATCAGCTTCGATTTCGATAGAATTGAGTCCCATCAGGATAACATCAGGAAGGGTAACATTGTTTTCGGTAGGAACACCAAGGTAAGCAGAGAGAGATGGGTCACCCATAAGAGCATAGATTTCCCAGTAATAGTTATAAGAACCATTACCTTCAACAACTGCGAGATTACCACAGATCATCATAGATGCAGCAGTGGTAAACCAGTCAGCGAAGGATTCATCATGATCATGGAATAAGCCATCATAAGTACCTCTACCAGTACTTTCATAGGTTGGATTGGATACAATGGAACCTGCTCCAACACCCCAGTAATAATCTTCATCCCAGTAGGTGCTGTTTGTTCCACCTATGTAGCCTATTGATCCTTTATTTTCGGCTCTTAACCAAGCTTCACCAAAACATTCGGAAACTTCAAATTTATTTGTTAAACAGCAATTTCCTACTGCTAAGGGGTATTTTCCTTCGTTATCAAGGCTGTTAATATCACTGATCAAAAATTCAGGATCACACCATTCGGTTGATCCACCATGAGCGGTATAATTAATGTAACCTACACCTTCACTAACATTATTGATGATGTTATCAGAATTACTACCTGATTGAGGATAGAGGTATGTGTGTGATACGATACCATGATCTTCATTAAAATAATTCGTTGTACCGTAGTTGATTTGACCATTACCCCAGGTAGAGCCATGGCTAGAGTCCATCCCGGCGATCATAACAACTTCGCCAAGGTAAGATGGATCTGGCATTTCATATTTTTCATATTGAAGTGTTTTATCAATTTGAGGTTGTAATTGACTTGTATTTTGTGCTGAGAATCTGGCATAATAGATCTCAGGCATATAGTCATTACCTTCGAGTTTTACATAATCCAAGTCTGTGATATGTCCACCCTGATCACCACTCCAGGCTGGTATCTGTCCAGTGTCTCCAACGAAGAGTATAAATGAAGGAGCTGGATTTTCAACAGTAGCGTTATCATAGAGATCAGCTATATAAGTTTGGATAGCTGATGTGGATGATCCAATATCATCAGTATAGGTTTCTATAACGGTAAAACCCTGCATTATTTTCCAATCAATAAATTGCTGTAATTGGCCCTGGAACATACGATCAGAAATGATTACATATGTTATAGGGTATTCAGTAATTTCATCTCTTAGATTGATATCATGATAGTTAAAGATAGAGCGTTGGTAATCTGCTTCGAAGTATGGTGAGTAGGTTACAGCTCTTTTATGATCAGTCATATAATAATCAGCATTATTAAATTGAACATTTAAAGAAATATTGTCATGGATATTAATAACACCATTAACGGGGTTATAATCAACAGGATTAAACTGAAGAACGAAAAGTCTCATTCCTCTCAGATAACCTAATTCTTCAACAGTAACGGGGTTATTATTTCTGAAGCTATTAGTATTATAGGATTCAGAGTTAATAACAAACTCAACATCTTCAGGGTTTTGACTTTTAGAGAGGGATGGTTGAGCAGGAATTACCGGATTCGTTATACCGTAATCAGCTAAGTTATACGAAGCTGTATTAATATTTTCAATTGTTAATTCAACATCTGCGCCCCATGGGACAGAGATGATTTTTCTAAGTACGGGTAATTTGGGAGAACCAATCTCATTTGTATAGGCAAAACCAGAGATTCTCAACTGTGAAAAATCTCCTGCTTTTGTCTGAACATCAAAACTTTCAATAGATCCAATTGTAAAATTGACATCAAATCCGCTTTCGGAATTGTTCATGATCTCTACATTGTCTGTCTGTGATGGTAATGCGATAGATTGGTTAGCGCCCAGTAAGAGTACACTTGTTAATAAAATAATTAACGCTAAAATTTTTTTCATTACTATATCTCCTTGCTTTTTTCTCAAAAAATTTCTTTATATTATATGCAATAAGAGAACCAAAATTCTTTTTTTATCTTTCTTGTCTCCAATTTTTCTTTGATCCAGAGTAAAATCAAAAAAAATGGAGAATAAAATTGTTTGACAAAATAGTAAAATCTAAAAATGTCATAATAATTATGTATAAGAAAAAAAAAGAACAAGAAAAAATAAAGCACTCTCTGATAAGCTTTTGTAGAGCTATTCTGGGTTTGAATAAGAGGAGTAACAAAGGCATTAAAAGAACTGTCGAAGGTTTAACAATCAATGGTAGAGGGGATATGTTTTCTTCTTTATCTGCAATAACAAAAGTTTCATTTATTGATAATTGAGTGTTTGATATGGTAATTTTCTATGGTGAGAACCCATAAATAAAGATTATAAAAAATGAATAATCTGTAAACAAAGTTTACTTAATAGTATTTAAAAATATGAAATTATATAGAATTTTAGGGATTGATTATGGTTCAGTGAGAATAGGATTAGCGTTAAGTGATCCGTTAAGGATAATAGCAAAACCCTATAAAGTTGTTATTAACACAGGAGAACCATCCTTTACTGAGATACTGGATATAATCAAAAAAGAGCATGTTGGCGAATTGGTTATTGGTCTTCCTTTGCATCCAGATGGAGCTGAATCAGAGAAAACGAGAGAGGTAAGAGCTTTTGCTGAAAAGCTGGCTAAGGATTTAGCAATTCCCTGGAGTTTTTGGAATGAGACATATACAACTGTAGAAGCAAATGCAGAATTAAAAAAAATGAAAATAAACAGTCGTGATAGCAAAAAATATATCGATATGGTTGCAGCATCGGTAATATTAAAAGATTATTTAGAATACAAGAAATGAGATATCTGGCAATTCTGTTAATAATTATAATATTAATTTTTACAATTTATAGCATCTTAACACCGTTACAACCAAAGTTATTACGAGAGAAGCTATTTGAAATTAAGCAGGGAGAATCCGCTTTTACAATAGCGAGAAACCTGGCAGATGCCGGGATTATCAGGAGTAAAAACTGGTTTTACATAATCGTCCGTCTTACTGGATCAATGAAGGATCTCAGTTATGGACAATATCTTTTTGATGGTAATTATAATACCTTTGAAGTGATTGAGATAATCAGGTCTGGTGATGTATATCTAAGACGAATAACGATTCCCGAAGGTTTGACTGTAAAAAAAGCATGTCGCAGACTTTCAAAATACGGTTTTGGTGATTATAAGACCTTTCTGAGTCTGGTTAATGACTCTACCTTTGCCATGAAATTAACTGGTTTTAAGATTCCATCGCTGGAAGGATTTTTATATCCTGAAACCTATTATTTTCCTGAAGGAGTAAAAGAGGAAAAAGTCCTGGAAAATATGGTTCGTCGTTTCTTTTCTCAAACTGCAGATCTTGATTTCAAACCTAACGAAAAGATGGATTTTTACGATACAATTACACTGGCTTCCATTGTTGAAAAGGAAGCTGTTTATAATGATGAAAAACCTACAATTGCCAGCGTCTATTTAAACAGGATAGATTTTGGTATGAAATTGCAGGCAGATCCCACAGTTGCTTATGTTTTAGAATCACAGGGGAAATCTCGTAAGAAAATCTATTATAAAGATCTTCGCATCAAATCACCCTATAATACATATATGAATAGGGGTTTACCTCCAACACCAATTTGTAGCCCATCCAAAACCTCTATTGGAGCTGTTTTAAATCCAGAAGACACTAATTATCTATTCTTTTTCGCCAATAAGACGACCAGAAGACACATTTTTTCGCAAACCTATAGTCAGCATCTATCAAAACAGAGAGAAATGGGTAGAGTAAATGCAAAGTAATATATTATTAAAATTGGCTTTAATCATTTTTTTTGCCAAAATACTGGGTGCTTTATCCAAGAAATTTAAGCACCCTCCGGTTATTGGATTATTAATTTTGGGTATAATTCTTGGACCCACTGTGTTTGATATTGTAGAACCCTGCGAGGTAATCAGGTGGATTGGACAGATTGGTGTGTTATTCCTTCTTTTTGAAGCAGGATTGGAAACAGATATTAAAAAGATAAAGAGTGAATCAAAACAAGCCTTTTTACCAGCTATTGGTGGAGTTACACTACCATTTGTTCTCGGTTTTGGGCTCTCCTATTTTTCCCGGGGATCCCTAGAACAGAATTTGGTAATCGGTGTTATTTTTACGGCTACAAGTGTTAGTGTTAGTGTGATGACTTTGCTGGATCTTGGTAAATTGAAGGGGATTGAGGG
>CAYYLA010000010.1:17833-23433 GCA_964441785.1 uncultured Candidatus Cloacimonadota bacterium
TAATGCGGCCATCATTGACGATATTATAAGTATATTGTTGCTGACAATTGTCTTCGGCCTTGTTGGAGGTGATGGCAATACCTCGGGTATATATCTCTCTTTTGGAAAGATTATCGTATTCTTTGTTGTAGCAATTGTGATTGGAATGTTTGTTCTAAAATCGTTCTTTATCAATTTAAGAAAATTCTTGCTTGATAATAGTGTTGTGTCACTTGCAATCGCGATTTTACTCTTCTATTCCTGGTTTGCCGAAGAAGCAGGATTAGCTGCAATCACAGGTGCCTATTTTGCAGGTTTATTTCTTGGACAAACGGATTATGGAAATTCAATTCGCAGTGGTGTTTCTACGTTGGGTAAATCATTTTTTGTTGATGTCTTTTTTGTTGGGATTGGTCTGGAATTTAATCTGTTGGAATTGAATGCTGAACCGCTCTTTCTGATATTGTTCACTATCCTGGCAATTTCAGGTAAGATTATTGGAAGTGGAGTTGGTGCAAAAATCAATCGTTTTGATACTATTCGGGCATTCAGGATAGGAGCTGGGATGGTACCAAGAGGTGAGGTCGCATTGATTGTTGCCAATATGGCTGCAGCAAAGGGTATGGTTGGCAGCGATGTCTTATCAGCTACTATTTTGATGGTTATTTTTAGTGCAGTTATTACACCGTTATTATTGAAATTTGGGTTCACTGGTTTAGAACGAAAATCCTTTGGGGGCTTTTGATGTGGAAAAAGATAATTGATAAACGTTTAATTGTATTAGATCCTCCGGTTAAAAATAAACAGGACCTTTTCGAAGGTATGGTAAATCATGTTTATAATAATGATTATATCTTAAATAAGAAAAAATTTCTCAATTCCCTTTATGAACGAGAAGAGATGTCTAACACAGAATTATCAGAAGGCATTGCTTTTCCTCATGCTCGAAGTGAGGTGGTAGAGAAATTATTCCTGTGTATAATAATTTTGAAAGAGGGTATTAATTACGATAATCCTGAATTTGGACCCGTTAAAGTAGTTTTCTTTTTTGGATGTCCAGAAGAGCAGGCTAAGGAATATCTTCAGCTTCTGGCAAAGTCAAGCAGGCTTTTAAAACAAGCAACGTTTAAAGAACGATTATTAACCTGTAATGAACCTGATGATGTGATTAATTTACTCAGTGAATATTCTCAGGAATCAGATGATAATGAAGATAACAGCAATTATTTATTATTCATGACAATAAATGACACATCAAAGCAATCCGATATTATGGCAGCTATGGTTGAAGTGGGTATAACCAATGCCTCATTAATAGAGGCTACTTCATTAGCGAAGAAGCTCTCTTATGAGATGCCGATTTTTGCAGGTTTAAGTTATATGGCTCAGGGTAAATCAAATAAATCGGATCTGGTTTTTGCTTTTCTGGAAACAAAAAACCAGGCTAAGCAACTGGCTGATCTTCTTCGGGAAAACGGTATCAATCTCAACGATAAAGGTGTTGGGTATATGCAAATGATTAAAATTGATAGCGTGATTGGTAACACCGAAGTTGAAATTGAAATTTGATTAATTATTGTTATTTCGACATCAGCGAGATGTCAGATTGACTTGATGAAATTGATTTATTGCTAGACTTAATCAATTGGGAAATTTCCAAAATCCTCATTATTAGCGCCTCTATATCGTTCAATTCTTAAATTTTGGGTTTGGCATAGTTTGTGCATATTATAGTAGCAAAGAAAGGAGGTAATTATGAGAAACATAATTTTCCCTTTAATTATTATTGTATTGATTACTGCTGCTGGTTGTTCAGTAGGGACTATCTCGAATTATGCTCAGAAAGAGATTAATTCTCCTGATAATTTAATCCATAACTCGGGTTTCGAACTTTCGGATGATGGATTGGATCAACCGGAAGGATGGGTAATTATGCAGGATGAAGAATTTTATCTTTGTACTCAAGATGAAATGAATAGTGGTTATACCTGCTTAAAGATTGAGGAAAGCACAAGTAAAACAAGTATCATCTCAGAAGCATTTCCTATTGATCCTGCTGGCGTATATCTCTCTAGATGTTTTATTAGAACTGAGCAGAGTGATCACGCACCTGTAGAACTTCACTTAATTACATTTGATGATGAAGGAAATAAACTAAATGTATATACAGAGACGTTGAATCCCAGTTGTAAATGGGAAGAGATCAGGCTTACCAGTGGGTTTTTCCCTCAGAAAGCTACAAAAGCAAGAATAGCAATTGTAGTTCCAGAATCAGGAAGCCTCCTTGTGGATGATGTCGAAAGCTATAAAATGCACAGGTTTGCCTTCAGCCAGAAATAATTAGAGTAAACACGAATTTTGGGATTGTTGATAGGAAATCATCAATCCCTTTTTTTTATTACTTAGCTTAAGTGTGACATGCCGGATAGAGATGTCACACTTTTTCTTTTTTTTGGATAACCCATTATTTTTGTAATCCTTTATATAGCAATAAGATAGGATATATTGTGCGGGTTGGCACGATTTATGTAATACTCTTCATTAGATAACATCTTTGTTAACAACAAAGAATCTGCTCTTGCAAGCTGCGGAATGAACTAACAAGAGAAAACGGGAGGAGTACATGCAACGATATCTAATTATTATTTCTATAATGCTTATTATGTGTACAGCGTTAGCAGCTCATCAACAGGAGATGCATCAACATATTACCAGGGAGGCATTTTCTTTGCTGAAAATGTCATTCCCTCCAGATTTTACAGGGTTTGATGAAATGGAACAGTATCTTGGAAATGATGAAACTGAAGAGGATAGTTTCAATCCCAATTTATTTTACTCGGTAGGAGAAAGAAAAGTGGTAGCGGGTGCCTGGTATGAAGATGAATACGATCTTGTCTATCATTACGGATTATTACGGCATCCCAATTATGATAATTTACCTGATTGGGTAGAGGATCTGCTTATTGGTGGCTTTGAAGATAATCGATTGATGCATTCAACTGTCACACATTTCTGGAATGTTGATGGAGGAGAAGATAGCTCTGTTCATTTGGATGACACTATATATGGATCGGCAGGTTCATATCATTGGAATTTTACTATCCAGGGAAATGCTATGAAGAAATTCAGAAAACTGGCAACCGGTGATTATCAAATGAGGTGGTATTATGATAATCCTATTGCCTGGCCTGATTATGATAATTGCATTATGAACGATTTCGAAATACCATCACTTATTGAGATGTATCATAATCAGGGAGAGATAGCTGCCGTGGAGTATTATCATCAACTTGGAGAGTGGTATGAATGTGACTCGCCAGTAATGAATTTTGCTGATGAAATCAGGGTTGGTTTAACCTATAATCTGCTGGGCCGAATGTGCCATTTGCTTCAGGATATGTCTGTCCCTGCACATGTTCATTGTACATCACATGCAGGGGTTTATGGAATGTATGGTGATTATTATGAAGAGCATGCTCTGGAATATCTTAATGATTATCATTATTGGAGTGCTTATGAAGTTTATCATGAATCAGGAAGATTTATAGATCCCTATATCTATGACGATCCTTTGTATTATCTAATGTATACGACAGCCCAGGTAACAGATTTCTTTGCCGATGGTCGAAAGGATGGAAATAGTATATATGATACATCTATGCCTGGATTGATAGAATTCATGTCGACGTTGGAAGGTCCTGTTATCAGTGAAGAAATAGATGACTTATCCTGTCAGCAAATCTATGAACAGACTATACCTCTTGCCATAAGGGCTACCGCTGGGTTACTCTATTGGTTTGCGGTAGAAACGGGGCAGATCGAACCTATGCCACAACCTTGGGTGGTTTCTGGCAATGTCCAATTATCTGATAATGAAGATCCCGATGGTATTAAGGTTAAATTCATGAATCATGACACCGGGAATAATCTATATGCTAATGTTGATGAAGAAGGTAATTTTAATAAGACATTTTATTTCGAAAATACTGGCGTTTATGAGGTTATATTTTCTAAGGATGGATACTATCCTGTTCATCTGGAGTTTGTAGAAATTACAGAGGAGATGCAGCTGCAAGATAAGGAGTTAAGTCCAATCATAAACAATGGTCTGGTTTTTGTATCCAGGGATGAGGATTTCCCGGGATTTTATCATATCAGAGATGCTGTAGATTATATGCAGTATTGGGGTGATGGAGTAATTGTAATACGAGAAGGCACTTACAAGGGAGACAGAAATAAAAACATCCAATGGTATCCTACATCATTGAGTGATCCTGCCAACAGTGTACACCTGCAAATTTGCGCACCTACCGATCATAATGTTGTGATCGATTGTGAAAACTCCGGATGTGCCTTCTTATTTGATGAAGAGGAATACGGGTTGGGACATCATTATACAAATGATGATGTTATTGAAAATATCCACATTATCAATGCAGAACAGGGGATCATTATCAAAAATGGTGCTCCCAAAATCATTAATAATACCATCGAAAACTGTTATGATTACACCTATAGTGAAAATACCAACGGTGTTGGAATAAGCTGTTATTCAAATGCTACAATTCAACATAACACAATTCGAAATAATGTTGGAGATTGGTCGGGTATATCACCGGATTATTCAACCTGTGGTGGCGGAATATATGTTGATAACCAGACCGATGGAGATGTAATCATCAAGGATAATGTTATAGAATATTGTGTTGCTCAGGAGGGTGGTGCTATCTATGCAACCGGTATGGGTCATTTCGAAATCAATGATAACAATATACAGTATAATTCCCTAACAAGAGGAATCAACAGTGATGATTATCCCGGAGAAGGAACGGCTGTATATATCGTGAATTGTTATTCCGTAACAATGAACTATAACTTGATCATCAACAACATCAAACCTGAGATTTGTGGTGATAATGTAATCCATATTGCTGCGGTTAATAACCTGGAATTCCGAAATAATACGATTGCTAATAATGCAGGTATGCGAGGATTGAAAATTGTTAACAATGGTGATGTTTCCATTAAGAATTCTCTTTTTCATGGCAATGGGATGGGACTCTATTGTTTAGATGGTAGTAATACGATAATTGATTTTTGTGATTTTTCTGCTAATGAGAACGGTAATATTTACAGTGGAGCTATTGTGCGCGATTGCTATGGCTTCAATCCCTATTTTATTGATGAAGAAAATTCGGATTATTCTCCCATCTGGGATTTCAGTAAAATGAGCTGGTTGATCGATAAAGGTGACACGGCCTTTGGTGATGCGGATGGAACCTGCTCCAATATCGGTTCGGAGGATACGTTCCTCCATGATAGTCATACAAGTGATTTGAGTAACAATAACGCAGGTAAGCGATATCGCTGGATATCATTCCCGGTTCTTGATAGAGAGATTACAGAGAATGCTACTCAGTTGGAATATGTTTTCCGATTCTACACAACTACCCATCAAGGTGACATAATTATTTATGATCAATATAGTTTATTTGATTGGTGCGATAATTGGAGCAATCCTCATACAGAACTCAGCTCAGAAAAGGGCTATAAAGTATATGCTCAAGATGGTGGATATCTTACCGTCTCCGGGCAGAAATTACCAGATGATACTATTGTTA
>CAYYLA010000011.1:0-12136 GCA_964441785.1 uncultured Candidatus Cloacimonadota bacterium
TGGATTTGCTTCAACATTAATCTCAATTCTTAATTCTCATGGTTATTTCTTTGTACCCGGTTTATACTCTGCATTTTTGAATCTTGCCATGATAACAGTATTGGGTATCACTTATTGGATCAATCCAACAATGGAAAAGAGTGTGCTGATTTACTATTGGTCTGGTGGTGTGTTATTGGGTGGGATACTGCAGATTGTGGTTAATTTGCCGCTTCTTAAAAAGATAGGGTATAATCTGAAGATTAATCTATCCCTGCAGGGTGAAGCTCTTACCTCTGTCTGGAAACGTTTTTTACCCGGTGTGGTTGGTATAGCTATTCGCCAGGTAAACCTTGCAGTAGATTTGATTTTGGCATCATTTCTGGTTACAGGAAGTATCGCTTCATTAAATTACGGTAATAGAATTATGCAGCTTCCTCTGGGTATAATTGGGGTATCAGCAGGTGTGGCTGTACTTCCACTTTTTTCTAAACTCTCTGCAAATAAACAGTGGAAAGAACTGGGCGAAAACATTCACTTCAGCCTGGTTTCACTTGCAATGATTATGATCCCTGTTACTGTTTTCTTGATTGCCATGGGTGATGATATTACTCGTGTCATATTTTTCAGGGGTGCATTTAATGAAGAATCTCTTCGCTTGACTTACCTGGCACTTGCCTGTTATTCTTCTGGGTTGTTTTTCTATAGTGCAAATAGGATATTAATACCTGTTTTCTATGCTCAGGGAGATACAAAAACACCTGTTAAAATAGCTGCAATTGTTGTTGTCATTAATATAATACTTAATATTATTCTTATGAGATTTTTTGCACATGCAGGTTTAGCTTTGGGTACTGCTATCTCGGCAGCTATTCACTTCCTATTGTTGAGAATCCATTTAAGACGTAAAATTAAACATCTGAATATTCCGGATATGTCGAGGGATATAATAAAAATGGTTAGCCTTTCTGTGATTATATTAATAACTCTTGTGCTTTTCAAATTACTGATCAAAGATATATTGATCGATAATTTTATCGATTCTATCTTAACTATTTTGGCTGCTTCTGTTGTAATGATGATTGATTTGATTATTGGTGTAAAACTGCTAAAACTTAAGCTTGCAGAACAGGTGCTATCCAATTTATGGAAACGATTAACGAGAAAATTCAAACAAAGTTAAAACTTCTAACGGCTAAACCCGGCGTATATCTGATGAAAAACAGATCAGGTAAAATTATCTATGTCGGCAAAGCGAAGGTCTTGAAAAACCGTGTTAGAAGTTATTTTACCGGTACACCTTCCGATGAAAAGACCAGAGAGTTGGTAACAAAAATAGTTGACTTTGATTACATCATTACAACAACAGAAAAAGAAGCATTACTGTTGGAAGATAATCTCATAAAAAAATATAAACCACGCTATAATATTATGCTGAAGGATGATAAACATTATCCCTTTATTGCTGTATCTGTGCAGGAACCTTTTCCACGGATTTTTGTTACGCGTGATTTGAAAAAAGATGGAAGTCGTTACTTTGGACCTTATATAGATACAAGAGCAGTTCGAAGAACTACACGGCTTTTAGAATGGATTTTCCCCTTTAGAACCTGTAAACGAATGATACCAAAAGATACGATTGTGTTCAAAAAAGCCTGTATAAATTATCAACTTGGTAAATGTCCCGCTCCCTGCGTTGGAAGAATATCTTTCGAGGATTACAGAGATAACATTAACTTGATCATTGAATTTTTAAATGGTAAAAATCAACGTGTTATCAGAGCATTAGAAAAAGAGATGAAGCTCAAATCCAAAGCTATGGAATACGAAAAAGCAGCATCATTACGTGATAAAATTCTGGATATCCAAAAATTAAATAATAAGAGAAGTGTTTTCTTCACAGATCAAAAAAACAGGGATGTTATAGGTATTTATACCGAATCAGAAAATGCTGTAGTCTCAGTTCTGAAGCTGGTAGAAGGACGGTTGCTTAATAAAGAACTCTATGAAATGGAAAATGTTGGGAAATCATCACCGTCTGAGATTATCTCTGCATTTGTTAAACAATATTACTTAAAGGTTGATTCAGTTATTCCCGTAAAACTTCCAAATCAGATTCTTCTCCAGGTAAAACCGGATGATTTATCAATGCTTAATTCAATGTTAGAGAATAGATTACATGTCCCTCAACGTGGAGATATGAAACAATTGATCACCATTGCAGCGGAAAATGCTTTTAATAAGTTGGAAGAGAATAAGCTGAAACATCTTCGCAAAAGCAATAGAACGATTTTCCCTGTTACAGATTTGAAAGAAAAACTTAATCTGCGTGCGTTACCACGAAAGATGATTTGTATTGATATCTCAACAATCCAGGGTACGGATACGGTTTCGTCTCTGGTCTATTTCAAAAATGGAAAGCCATTTAAAAAGAATTATCGAAACTTCATAATCAAAACATTATCAGGCCAGGATGATTTTGCCGCTATGGCTGAAACGATGGAACGGTATTTTATGAAAGTGTCAGATGAAGATAGACCTGATCTTATTGTTATCGATGGGGGAAAGGGTCAATTAAATTCAGCCTCAGGAATTTTGAATAATCTAACGATTGAAAATATTGAGATAATTTCCCTTGCGAAGCGTCTTGAGGAGGTTTTTATCCCAGGATATGAAAACTCCGTTATCCTTCCCAGATCATCTTCTGCCTTACGATTACTTGTCCATATCAGGGATGAAGCTCACAGGTTTGCCATTACATTTCATAGAAAAAGACGATCATCACGAACACTTACCAGTGAACTTGATAGTATTCAGGGAGTGGGAGAAGAATTGAAATTTTATCTGCTGAAAGAGTTTGGATCTGTTGAAGCAATAAAAAAAGCTTCAATTTCTGAGTTGACCAAAATAAAAGGTATTGCTAAAAAGACAGCAGAAAAAATTGTATCGCATTTGGAATAAAAATTTCATTGCATTTATCAAAAAAATGAAGGGAGATATTTTGAAAAAAGGTTTAATTGTTGTCATTGTAACAATAATACTGTTATTATCATGTCTATCTTTATCAGCTGATAACAAATCATCAGAAAATAATGCAAATATTGCTCCAACAAATCAGCAAACAAGTTCTGTTGTCTCTTTAACATCTGAAGAATTAGCTGAATACAACAAATTTGATTTTCAATTGATTGAAATCATGTTTGGAGTTATTATAGCTCTCCTGATTTTATTGATTTATAGCTTTTTCTTATTGAAATATAAATTGAACAAAGTACTGGAAAAAGAGTTGGAAAAAAGGAAATTTATAGAAGTTCAGATGAAAGATCTCATGGAAGAATATGAGGATCGCATGAGGGAATCTTCTGAAGATATTCGCTCTTCACAGGAAAAACTAAAACGCAGTGAAAACAGATATAAACAGCTTGTACAGCATATCCAAGAAGGTATGGTAATTGTTGATTCCGAAGATAATTTTATCTTCGCCAATCCTGCTGCTCTGGAAATCTTTGGGGTAACTCGTTCACAATTGATGGGTCGTAATTTCAAGGAATATATTTATGAGAAAGACCATCATGACCTGGATAAGCAAAATGAACTCAGAAGAAAGGGGATTTCTTCAAGATATGAAACAATTATTCGTAGAGTAGATGGGACAGAAAGGCTCATTAAAATTAGTGGAAGTCCACTCTTTGAGGATGGCGTACTGGTCGGGACTATCGCTGTATTTATCGATCGGACAGAACAAAAGCGCTCCGAAAATCTGCATGCTGTTCTTTACAATATCTCTAATGCTGTGAATAAATCATCCTCACTTGATCAACTATACCGGAAAATTCATAAAGATTTAAGTTTAATTATCGATACTACAAACATTTATATTGCTACCTATGATAAGAAAACAAATATCATAAAAGCACCCTATTATGTAGATACAATGAATAATGCAATCCCTGCTCCACAACAATTGGGCGAAGGATTGACTGCTTATGTGATTAAAACAGGTAAATCACTTTATCTAACTCAGGATAAACGTGACGAAATGATTAAAAAGAAGTTAATTCCCAACTGGAAATGGAAATCAAAAATCTGGTTAGGAGTTCCGTTAACTGTTAATGAAGAAACAATTGGAGTTATTGCGGTTCAGTCTTACACTAATCCCAAAACCTTCTCTAGAAGTGATTTAGGTATATTGGAGTTTGTTTCGGAACAGATTGCGATTGCGATTAATAATAAACGATCAGAAAAAGCACTTAAATCAAGTGAGAAATTTAGTCGGGCCATTATTGATAATTCACCTATTGGAATCTCTGCCAGAGATAAATTTGGTAAACTGCTTATAGCTAATGATGCCTGGCTTAATGTCTGGGAGAGGTCTCGTGAAGAATTAATTCCTTATCATGAAGTTCGTGATTCCCTTGCTTTTGATAAACGTGATAATTATCTGAATAAATATATTGATGATGTAGAAAAAATCTATACTAAAGGTGGAGAGTTATTTATTCCCGAACTAAGAATTTCAGGTAAAAAATATAAACCCCTTGGTTATAAATGGATATCACAATATTTCTATGCTATTAAAGATGAATTCGGTGATGTTGACAGAGTAATTATTTTAACCACAGATATTACTGAGAGAAAGGACTTCCAGGATAAAATTGAACTCTCACTTAAGGAAAAAGAAATTCTGCTTAAAGAGGTTCATCACAGAGTAAAAAATAATATGCAGATTATCTCAAGTATGCTTAAACTTCAAGCTGTATATATAAAAGATGATGAGGCTTTGGGATTATTTATGGATTCTCATAACAGAGTAAAATCTATGGCATTAGTTCATGAAAAACTCTATCAATCCGAGAACTTCGAGAAGGTAGATTTCTATCAATATGTCCGCGTTCTTACCAATAATCTCATTCGTTCTTTAAGTGTTAATCCTGCAGACGTTTCCTTAATTATTGAAATAGATGAACTGTTTCTCAATATCAATAAAGCTATACCCTGTGGTCTGATTATTAATGAACTGGTTTCTAATGTATTCAAACATGCTTTTAAACCTAATGATAAAGGTATACTCCGTATCATTATGGAAAAAACGAACAATAACTATTTTCTCAAAGTCAGTGATAACGGAAAAGGTTTACCAGAAGATATTGATATTGAGAATTCAGATTCTTTAGGATTGCAGCTTGTATCAGCTCTTAATGCTCAATTGCACGGAAAACTATCAATCAGTTCTGATAACGGAACGACCTTTGAAATTGTTTTCCCTGTAGACTCGGAGTAGAAAAAGAATAAAGGTATAAGGTTAAAGGTATAAGGTATAAGGATAAAGATTACCAATTTATAGCAAGCTCTTCAACGTTTTTCAATCATCAACCGTCTGTCTCTATGTAACACCGTGTAGATAAGTTAAGCGTCCACTAAATATAAAAAAGGACCCCGAATATTCGGAGCCCTTTTTCATTCAATTCTATCAATCTATTTTGCGACAATACTTACAAGTTTGCCAGGTATAATTATGATCTTTTTAATCTCTTTACCTTCGATGTATTTTTGGACATTTTCAAGATTTAAAGCTGCTTCTTGGACTTCATCCTTTGATGCTGTCTTTGGCATATCAATCTTACCTCTGATTTTTCCCATAATCTGAATTACATAAGTAACGTGATCTTTTACCAGATATCTTGATTCATATTCAGGTAATCCGGCCTCATGGATAAAACCTTCATTGCCGATTAATCTCCACAACTCTTCTGCAATATGTGGCGCAAAAGGATAAAGCATCTGAGGTATCTTACTCATAGATTGAGCATATATAATCTTCTCTGCATCATTAAGCTCTGTTGGATCTCCTATGCCATAGATATTGTTAAGGTGTTCCATAATTGAGGCAATTGCTGTGTTAAACTGCATGCGCTGGAGGGAATCATCCAACACTTTTTTTACAGCAAAATGTGTACTATAACGCAAATCTGAAATCACCTTGGAGATTTCCTTATCCGAAACGTTATCTTTATATGCTTTTATCAAATCAGCATGATCCTCCATGATTCTCCAAACCCTGTTGAGGAATCTGAACGCGCCTTTTACACCTTCATCACTCCATTCAACATCCTTCTCTGGTGGTGAAGCAAAAAGCATGAATACGCGCACAGTATCTGCTCCATAACGATCGATAATATACTGTGGATCTACAACATTACCTTTTGATTTAGACATCTTAGCACCGTCTTTTGTAACCATACCCTGTGTTAACAAACGGGCAAAGGGTTCGTCACTATTAACCATACCGAGATCACGCATAAATTTGTGGAAGAATCGTGCATAAAGCAGATGCATACAGGCATGCTCTATTCCACCGATATACTGATCAACCGGAAGCCAGTGGTTGGCCTTATCAGCATCAAAGGGCAATTCTTCATTTTTTGGATCTGTATATCTGGCAAAATACCAGGAACTATCAACAAATGTATCCATTGTATCTGTCTCGCGCTTTGCTGGTTTACCACATTTTGGACAGGGAACATTAAGCCAGTGATCTACAGAAAGCAAAGGATTCTGGGTTGTCTTTCCAACCTGAACTTCATCAGGTAACATAACTGGTAGATCTTCATCGGGCACCAGTTGCAATCCACAATCTTCACAATAGATTATTGGAATCGGATTTCCCCAGTAACGTTGTCTCGAAACACCCCAATCACGTAAACGATAGGTGACAGTTTCTTCACCCATATCATTCTCAGCCATCCATTTTGAAATCTTTGATTTTGATTCTACACTGTTCATGCCATCAAATTTGGCGGAATTAACCAGGATGCCCGGTTCGGTATAAGCTGCCTCCATTTTCTCCAGTTCAAGATCCATTTCCGGTGTCTGGATAACGATTTTCATCGGGATATCGTAACGTTTAGCAAATTCAAAATCTCGTTGATCATGGGTCGGAACAGCCATAACTGCCCCGGTTCCATAATCCATAAGTACATAATTTGTTACCCAGATCTGAACCTTATCACCATTAACCGGATTTATCGCATATTTTCCTGTGAAAACACCTTCTTTGGTTGTTTCTTCAGATGTTCTACTGATCTTATCCTGATTCATGACTTTATGACAGAAATTTGCCAACTCTTTATTAACTGGATCCTTTTCCATCAGATCATAGATGTAGGGATGTTCTGGTGGCAATGCCATAAATGTACATCCAAAAATTGTATCAGGTCTGGTTGTGAAAACCGGCAGTAAATTATCACTATCTTCTACTGTGAAATTGATGATAGTCCCTTCACTTTTACCTATCCAATTTTTCTGCATTGTGATAACACGTTCCGGCCAATCCTTCATCTTGGAAAAATCCAATAACTCTTCGGCATATTCGGTAATTCTAAAGAACCACTGATCAAGCTTTTTCTGCTCTACTATATTATCACAACGCCAACATCTTCCATCTTCAACCTGCTCGTTTGCCAACACTGTCTGACAATCCTCACACCAGTTTACAAAGGATGATTTCTTGTATGCTAACCCTTTCTCATACATGCGTTTGAAAAGCCATTGTCCCCAGTGATAATACTCTGGACGACAGGTACTGACTTCACGATCCCAGTCAAATCCGAAACCAATACTATTAAACTGGTTTCTCATTATCTTGATATTATCTTCAGTGGTTAATTTTGGATGAGAATTGTGCTGAATCGCAAAATTCTCCGCGGGCATTCCAAAAGAATCATAGCCCATTGGTTGCATTACATTATAACCTTCCATCATCTTTAATCGTGCTAAGGCATCTGCGATGGAGTAGTTGGAAACATGCCCCATATGAAGTGCTCCTGATGGATAAGGAAACATCGATAATACATAATAGGATTTTTTATTAAGATCATCGGATGCATTGAATATCTTCGCATCCAACCATTTTTGTTGCCATTTCTTCTCTATCTGATCAAAAGGATATTCCATTTATTCTCCTAATTTATATTTCTTTTTTTAGTCTTTTCATTTTTTGTCTTATAAGTGTGTTGTAATCCCCACTAGGGGAGAAGTAGATAATAAACAGGAATGACTATATTGATTTCGGACATAGAGCTGGAATTTCTTCTGTGACAGTAACGTTTACCCTGTGCCATATAATCTCCTTTTTTATTTCGCAGGCAATCTTTAGATGATCCCACTATCGGTCAAATTTTTTTTAAAAAATACTTGTTGAAGTTATAGACTGTGTGAAAATTCAACAAAGAGAAACATGATAAAAGGAGGTTATGACTTATGATAGCTCAACTTAAGATGAAAATAGATCTTGGAAAAATCAATCTGTTAGATTTAAAACTGCTGCAACTGGCTTCTGCTATGGTTACTATTATTCTCGTTAAATGTTTCCCTGTTTTACAAAGTCTGGATATTCTTTGGTACGCTCTTTTGGGAGCCCTTATCGCAATAAGACCGGTTTATAAACTCCTAAAATCTTAGCGTAAATACTGTTTCTTTATCGAGTTCTGATGCTACCGTTATTGTACCTCCGTGCATGCGCATTATCTGCCTTGATAAACTCAATCCTATGCCAGAACCATTTGACTTTGTGGTGAAGAATGGTATGAAAATTTTATCAATAACATCCTGTAAAATTCCTGGACCATTATCTATAACTTGAATCAAAATACGACCTCTTAATCCAATATAAGCTTTAATACTTATGACTTTCTTCTCCTGATTACCCATTGCCTGAATTGAGTTCTTAAGCAGGTTTATGATGATTTGTTCTATAAGTTCTTCATCAGCAGTTAAATCCAGTGTGTCTGGTTCCAGCGAGATCGAGAAATCAATATTACTCTTCTCCATCTGATCTTTCATTAGATTTTCAACATTATCTAACAACTGTTTTAATGGGAATATCGTAAAATCGGGTTTTGGAATTTTTGTCAGATTCCTGTAGGTCTCTACAAAATGGATCAATCCATTACTGCGACGATGAATTGTTCTCAAAGCATCCTGGATATCGATAACGGTTTCATCATCAATTTCCTGGGGTTTATTATCGGTGGTATCTATACCATCCAACATACTGTTCACCGTTGCTGATAGTGATGAAATGGGTGTGATGGAATTCATTATCTCATGGGTTAATACGCGTATCAATTTCTGCCAGGCTTCCAGTTCCTGTGTCTCTAATTCTGCCTGGATATTCTGGATTGATACCAGCGATACATTTAATCCCCCCAGAATAAATTCTTTTGCAGATACAACCAGTTGAAGAAAATCATCCTCAATTTGAACCTTGATTAAATCCTTTTGACCTGATTTCATCTTGGGTAATAATTTAGCTAAATCTTCGCTGAATTGATTCAAATCGGCGATATTTCTAATCTTGAATATTCTGAATAATTTTTTTGCTGCATTATTGACAAGGATTACCTCTCCATTGGGCTTGAATGCTATCAAAGCAATTCCGATGTGCTGGATAACATTTTGTAAATAGTGGTAATTTGCCTGTTTCTCTGCTCGGATTTTCTGAAAATCTTCAATCACATTATTGAATGCGTCTTTTAATCCATCATAGGCAGATCCCAATCCCTGAATCTGAAACGAGCGAGTGAAATCGGAATATCGTATTGATTCTAGAAATGTAGTAAGATATCTGTTGGTTCGTTCAAGATACTTGATCAATGATACAACTTGCAAGATGATAACGATTAGCAGAAGTATTGGGGTTATGTTAAAGTGATGACTGAATAATAGATAAAAAAGCAACCCGATAGTTATTATAATACCTATAATCCTCAAAACCAGATGGGTGCGAAAATGTTTAAAGACCATATTTCTCCAATCTTCGATAGAGTGACGTTCGGGTTAATCCCAACTCTTTAGCTGCCTGGGTAATATTTCCCTTGTGCTTCTTAAGTACACGTCTGATAATACTCTGTTCCACTTCTTCCAAATTAAATGTGTGAAATTCCATATCCTCAGAATGAGCATTCTGGGTACACAATAGAAAATCATGGGGAGTGATAACGTCATTCTCACACATTATTACTGTACGTTCAATTGCGTGTTGAAGCTCTCTTACATTGCCTGGCCAGTGATATTGCTCAAGTGTTTTCATCGCATCTTTACTGATTGATTTGATTGTCTTTTTGTATTTCTGTTTATATTTGATGAAAAAATATTCTGCTAAAGGTTGGATGTCTTCAATGCGTTCACGCAATGGTGGCAGATTTATCTCAACTGTATTTATTCTGTAAAGTAGATCCTGACGAAATTCTTTCTCTTTGGACATTTTGTATAATGGCATATTGGTTGCACAGATTAATCGAATATCTATGGGGATAGGTTTATTGGATCCAACCCTGATAACCTCTCGTTTCTCTAATGATGTTAGTAGTTTAGCCTGTAGAGGAAGCGATAGATTACCGATTTCATCAAGGAATAATGTCCCGCCTGAAGCTACCTCCATACGACCAGGACGATCCTTCTTGGCATCGGTAAAAGAACCTTTTGTGTGACCAAACAACTCGCTCTCAAAAAGTGTTTCACTGATTGCTCCCATATCACAACTGATAAATACCTCTTTAGAACGTGATGATCTGCGATGTAGTGCTCTGGCTACCAACTCTTTCCCGGTTCCATTTTCACCAAGTATCAATACACTTGCATCTGTGTGTGCAACTTTGTTTATAAGAGAGAAAACCTGTTTCATCTGGGGTGAATTACCAATGAAATCATGGAATGGTTTGTCCATGGATTCTATCAAATCACTCTGTTGCATACGTAGTTTGGATGCTTCTGATTTTGATTTTCTTAACTCCAGAGCAGAGGATATAGTAGCCAATAATTTTTCATTTTGCCAGGGTTTCAATACAAAATCCATTGCTCCTGCTTTAACTGCTCGAACTGCTTTTTCAACATCACCATAGGCGGTGATAAATATCACTACAGCGTTTGGATCTATCTCTAGTATTTTTTTTAACCAGAAAAATCCTTCCTGACCACTTATCATGTCCTTGGAAAAATTCATATCAAGTAAATAGACATCATAGGTTTCTCGTTCAAGATATTTAGGTATCATCTCAGGTTCCGGTGCAGTATGAATTACTTGCACAAAGGGTTTTAAAAGAAGTTTCATTGCCGTTAAGATGTCTTCATTATCATCAATTACCAGTACTTTCCCTCTCTTCTCTCTCATAAACACTCCTCAAGTATTTTTGAAGTTAATCAATTTGATGAAACCTTTTCATATAAGTCAAATAAAATGTTCGCATACGTACATTTAATGTGCTGAAACGAACGAAAAAAGCCCTTAAAATTGCAACATAAATTTAATGAATGCAGCAAGATAAATGGATGGTACATAAAATGCATCTTGATAAGATGTAAAATGACAGGGAAGGTGAAAATGGATAAAATTATTGAGAAGAAAAAATGGACTCCAAAAAAAATTATTGGAATTGCAATCGTGGCAACGTTTATTGTTGTGGTATTCTATAATATTATTTTCGGTGATAAAAGTTCAAAGTTGAATGTTCAATTGGAACGGATAGCCATAGAAGAGGTAAGAGAAGATTTCTTCAGGGATTACATTTCTACTCCCAGTACTGTCTTCCCAATCAGAACAATTTATCTAGATGCGTTAGAAGGTGGTAGGGTCGAAGAGATATATCTGGAAGAAGGTAACCATGTGGAAGCTGGTGATGAAATATTGCGATTGAGCAATACAAATCTGCATCTTAATATTATGACCCGTGAAGCTAATCTGGCTGAACAAATGAATAATCTGCGTAACACACGATTACTGATGGAACAGAATAAGCTGGATCTACGATCTCAAATTCTGGAATTGGATTACCTAATAGATAAGAGTGAAGAAGATTTTGAGGATAAAAAAGCACTCTTTGAGAAAGACTTTATTTCTGATGAAGAGTTTAATGATGTGAAAAATTTCTATGAATTAAAAAATCACCCAGAAACTGAATTAAAGTATGTTCAACAAATGCTTAAGTATGTTCCTGAAGATTACAATTGGAATTATATGGGAGCAAATAGAAACTTAGTAGAAAATATATCAGACCCACTAGAGAAATTAACATCTATAATTAATCATACAATGTTGGCTTACTCTGAAAGAAGTGAAGGACTAAGGTCAATGGGTAGGTTCTATATTCCTTTTGCGACA
>CAYYLA010000011.1:12146-23366 GCA_964441785.1 uncultured Candidatus Cloacimonadota bacterium
GAATATGACTATTTATTACAGAGAAAAGAGTTAGTTATTGAGAGTCAGAAACAGGATTCCCTTTTCAGAGAGATTCAGATTGAACAGCTTGAACAATCGGTTTCCAGAATGCAGGATAACCTGGATCTGGTACGAAAAAAACTTGATAATTTAACTATCAAAGCTCCTGTTTCTGGGGAATTGGCTTTTATCAATGCAGAAATAGGAGAATCAAAAGGTGCAGGACAACGCTTAGGTCAAATCAATGTATTGGATTCCTACAAACTTCAGGCAGACATTGATGAATACTATATAAATCGTATTGTAAAAGGTTTGAAGGGGCAATTTGAATTTGCTGGTCAGGAATATTCTCTGATAGTGAACAAGGTCTACACGGTTGTCCAAAATGGACGTTTCTCTGTAGATTTGACTTTTACCAGTGAGCTTCCACCTCGTATCAGAACAGGGCAGACATTTAGAGTTAAATTGGAATTAGGAGCACCCAAAGAGGCTATCTTAATTCCCAAAGGTGGTTTCTATCAAACAACTGGTGGGCAATGGATTTTCGTAATAGATGAATCAGGTGATTTTGCTTACAAGCGTGAAATTACGCTAGGTAGCATGAATCCCCGATTTTATGAAGTATTGGATGGCTTGATGCCTGGCGAACGTGTTATTATCTCTGGATATGATAATTTCGGTGATGCTGATAAATTAATGCTAAAAGAATAAATTATGGAGGACATGATGATTAGGACAAAAGACATGGTGAAGGTCTACAGAACAGATGAGGTGGAAACAACCGCATTGAATAATGTTAATATTGAAATTAATGAAGGTGAATTTGTTGCCATAATGGGGCCTTCTGGGTGTGGTAAATCTACTCTCCTTAATGTGTTAGGCTTGTTGGATAATCCAACAAAAGGTGAATTGCATTTCCTTGATGAAGAGGTAGCAAAATATACCGAACGCAAACGTACAAATCTTAGAAAATCAAATATTGGATTCATTTTCCAGAGTTTTAATCTTATCGATGAACTTACTGTTTATGAGAATGTTGAATTACCACTTTTATACCTCAAAATGTCTGCAACAGAAAGGAAAAAAAGAGTCGAAGAAGTTCTGGATAGAATGAAAATTGCCCATAGAAGAAAACACTTTCCTCAACAACTATCCGGTGGTCAACAACAGAGAGTTGCTGTAGCCAGAGCTGTTGTTACAAAACCAAAACTTATCCTTGCCGATGAGCCTACTGGTAATCTGGACTCTGCCAATGGGGAAGAGGTTATGGATCTTCTTACTCAACTTAATGAAGAAGGAACTACCATTATTATGGTTACTCACTCTCCTACTCATGCGGAATACAGCCATAGAATCATACAGCTTTTTGATGGTCATATTGTTACAGAAAATATCCAAAAAGAATTCCACTTATAGTCTTGATTTGGAATAATCAAATGGAGAAAGAATTCCCCATTCTTTCTCCATATTTTATCAGGAGAGAATATGTTCAAAAATTTTATTAAAATCGCAGTCAGGAATCTTTTTAGAAACAAATTCTATATGTTCTTAAATATCCTTGGTCTATCAATCGGCCTGATAGCTGCTATTCTAATCGGTTTATTTGTGCGTCACGAAATGGTTTACGATAGACATTATGCAGATTATGAAAGAATTTATCGACTTGAATCACATTTTAATATCCAGGGAAATGACGATTACTTTGCTGTTACAGCATTTCCTTTAGCTCCAGCCCTAAAAATGGAATATCATCAGATAGAAGATTTTACCCGCTTCACTCCAATGGATAACAATGTCTTTATGATAGATGATCGTACCTATTATTATGATAATGTCTATTATGCTGATTCTTCTGCTTTTCGGGTATTCAATCATAAATTTATCTGGGGAGATAGTGAAACTGCTCTGATGGAACCAAACTCAATTGTCATAACAGAAAAAATGTCTTCTGCTATTTTTGGATCGGAAAACCCGGTTGGTAAAGTCTTCAACACTGGTTATGGATTAGACTTTACAATTACAGGTGTTATTGAAGATCTGCTTGAAACTTCACATCTCAAATATAACGCACTCTGTTCGATGATAACTTTGGCAAATGATGGAATTGCAGGAACAGAGGTTTATAATAGTATGCACCCCAATCTGTTTTGGAATATAGGCCATTTCAGTTATATCAAATTAAAAGAAAATTCGACTATGGATGAGATTATGTCGGATTATTCCCGTTTCGATGAAAAATATATTGCAGCTGTGGGTAAGTCGTTGAATGCTACCTTTGAACTTCTTTATCATCCCTTGGCAGATGTTCATCTAAATGCATCTCTTGGCCATGATCAGGCCAGGGGAAATAAGGGATATGTTCAGATTTTTATCATTATTGGAATTTTCCTGCTTCTTATTGGTAGTATCAATTATATGAACCTGTCTACTGCTCAATCGGTTGGACGATCAGTAGAGGTAGGTATAAGAAAAGTTCTGGGGGCTGGAAAAAATACAATTAGAAATCAGTTCCTCATTGAATCGATTGTTATTACACTGGTATCAATGATTTTTGCAGTCGTTATTGCTTATGAATTGTTGCCCGTTTTTGGTAATCTTGCTGGTATGAAATTGAGTTTTGACTTTGATAATAATATCTATTATTTCTCTGGTTTGATAATCCTGGCTGTTTTGATTGGTTTAATTTCAGGGAGTTATCCCGCATTTTTCCTCGCTTCTTTTGTGCCGGTTAAAGTGCTTAAAGGTAAAGACTCAAAATCTGGTAAAAATATGGTGAGAAAGATTCTGGTTCTGGTTCAATTCTCCATCTCAATTATTCTAATCATAGGTACTTTTATTATAAATAATCAAATGAATTATATAAAGAATAAAGATCTTGGCTTTGATAAAGATAACCTCATATCCGTTACTGTAAGAGATACCTTTGCTATCAGGAATATTGATGCTTTTAGAGAAGAAATGCTACAGTGTACTGGTGTAGAAAATATTGGTATGTCCACCAGTTTACCAGGTGATGGATTTCCCACGATTGTCCAACTGTATGAATCAAATGATGGATCAATGCTGGAAAAAGCAATGAATTTTATGATGGCTGATGAAGAGTACCTGGAGGTTATGAATTTCAGGCTTCTCAGAGGGCGATTCTTTAAGAATGATAGGGAAACCGATGTTGAAAATAGTGTCATAATTAATGAGGCAACAGTTCATGCTCTTGGCTGGCAACTTGATAATGCTATAGGTAAGAAGATTGGCTTCGGAGCAGGTCCTGATGGCTCAACTACCCGTGATACAGAAGTAATTGGGGTTTATAAAGATTTTCATTATGCATCTCTCCACAACAATGTTGATCCAATGCTGATTCTCCCTTTTAGAAATCATGCTAACAATTTTAGCATAAAAATCGATGGTAAGGATGTTCAAAATACTCTTAAACAAATCGAAAAAGTGTGGAACGAATTCAGCCCAACCTTCCCATACGAGTATCGTTTTATCGATGATACTATGCAACAATTCTATGAATCTGAAGAAAAAATGAGCACGATATATATGACATTTTCTATTCTTTGCATTATTATTGCTTGCCTTGGGTTGTTGGGGCTTGCTTCATATTCCACTAGACAACGTTTTAAGGAGATAGGTATTCGAAAGGTTATGGGAGCTTCTACATTGCAAATAACCTTTATTCTGGTTAAAGATTTTTTAATCTGGGTTATTGCGGCAAATGCTATTGCCTGGCCGATTGCTTATCTTAGTATGGATAAATGGCTCAATAATTTCGCTTATAGAATTGATATAATCGATAACCTGTTTCTGTTTGTTCTATCTGGTGTTATTGCTTTGATAATTGCCTTCGTTACAATTAGTTTTCATTCTGTGAATGCATCTCGAGTAAATCCGGCAGAAACGCTTAAATATGAATAGGGGGAAATCATGAGAGAGGTCGTATTGTCTATTCCTACGTTGGAAGCTGAACAGAATATCGAAATCGATGTTAGAATTAATGGTAGAAAACAAACGATCAAATATCGCGTTGAGATTGTTAACTGGGAAGGATCAAACTCTAATTCCGAAGAAAAAGTTAAGGTTATCAAACACGTTGTTAAGGATTATGATCATGACTGGGAGCTGGTACAGATTGGCTCGCCAACTCAGGAGAATATTCCTCTTATGTTCAGGAAAAAAAATAAATAATCTAACTCAATCCACAGATGAAGGAGTAGCTTTTATGGCTGCTCCTTATCATTATAGATAATCAATTTATAAATTCTTATCATTTTTATAAAAACCTCTGACTCTTTATTGTTTTGCCCTTTATGTAACTTACTATGAAACAATTAGATAAAACATTTTGGATAGATGGTACACTATATGCTAATAAATGGGTTAAGGAGTGCAAAAATGAAAACAGTAAATAACGGCCAGAATAAAAAAGAGCCAAAATGCTTCTTCAAGGATTGTGTAAGGATTTTATTCTCGTTGTTCGCAAAATCTTATCAACGGGCAAAATACTCACACGATTTCTTGAATTAGTTGTTATTAATGGATGTATAACACTAGCAATATTTTATAATTTGCAAATGTAGCAAATCCTCTATATTATCTCAGAGGAGATAGTAATGGATTTGATAAGAAAAATATTTAACCCTGCACTTTTATCACACAATTGACAGATTTTCAACCATGTTAAAATTGAATTCTATGCTTATCCTTAATCTATGAGAAATGGAGGTATCATGCGGAAGATTTATATTTATTTAATGATTATTCTACTCCTTTCGGGCAATATTATTTATGCTGATACTTTAGTAATCGAAACGGATAATGATTCCTACACATATCCATTGTCCGATATAAATTATCTTGATTTTGATAATGATTTCATAAATGTTAATTTGGATGAAGAAACGATGTCCTATGATCTTGAATCACTTGTAAGCATAGGATTTGCCGAGTTAACCAATATCGATGATGAGGAGGTGATTCCTGTTAATGATCTCCTCCAGAATTATCCCAATCCCTTTCAATTATCTGGTTCACAACGTAGCCCAGCTACCACAATTCGTTTTAGTCTTAAAGAAGATTTACAGATTAATCTAGAGATATATAATATTCGAGGACAGAAGGTTAGAACCCTATATCAGGGTTTTGCAGCTAAGGGAATAAATGAAATAATGTGGACTGGCTCAGATGATTTTGGCAGGGATGTAACATCCGGTATCTATTTTTATAAATTATCATCACCAACCCACAATCAGATGAAGAAGATGTTACTTATCAAATAAGTTATATCTTCCAAAGGTTTTTTATAAGGAGTTTATTATGAAGCGAAACATATTAGTTTTATTGATGATTGCAATGGTTGTGTTACTTAATTCTACCGATATGATAATCCATAAAAACAGTGGTGAACAGATGGTTGTGGCTATTGACGAGGTCGATCAGATTACCTTCGAGCAGTACGAAGAGGTTATTGCTGAAGGTATAACGCTGCAGTGGAGAACAGATGAGAATTATCTTCACATCATTTTAAGTGCTCCCACAACAGGGTGGGTGGCTGTTGGTTTTGATCCACAGGTTCAGATGCAGGGTGCTGATATTTTGATAGGTTACTATAATGGTGAAGCAATAATGAGCGATGAGTATGGTAATTCTACTACAGGACATACCGCAGACACTAATCTGGGCGGTACAAATGATATTATGAATATCTCGGGGATGGAAGAGGATGGTAATACTCAGTTGAAATTTATGATCCCGCTTGATTCTGGAGATGATTACGATAATCCTCTTGTTCCTGGTAATCAGCACACGGTAATCCTGGCTTATGGCCCATCTGACAACTTTACAAGTTACCATACTGTAAGAACTATAATTCAACTTACATTATAAAAAAAACTTGAGATTTTAAAGTAGGATATCTAAAATACCCTCAAAATTAATTGAGGGTATTTAATTATGGATAAACAAAGTCAATTAGAGCTGTTACAACTGGCTCGAAGTGCAATAAACAATGCTGTTCATGGTAAAGAAATTGATTGTGAAGAACAGATAAAAGAGAAGTTCAGCCAGGATCGGGCTGTCTTTGTAACTTTGAATATTGATGGAAATCTAAGAGGTTGCATAGGTCAGATGGTGGCTAGAGAGGCGTTGTGGAAAGCTGTGCGGAATATGGCTGTTTCTGCTGCTTTTCATGATCCACGTTTTAAACCTGTAACGTTAAAAGAGTTGGAAGAGATACATATCGAGATTTCTATATTAACACCTATGCAGAAGGTAGATTCCTATGAGGATGTTATCTTGGGTAGAGATGGAGTCATGATTAGAAAAGGTTTTAACAGTGGGGTCTATCTCCCACAAGTTGCAGAAGAAACCGACTGGGATCTGGATACTTTTTTAGGATCATTATGTGCTCATAAAGCTGGGTTAAGTTGGACTGCCTACAAAAATGAGGATGTAGATATTTTTACCTTTCAGGTCGATAAATTTAAAGAAGAATAGGAGAATTGTATGAGAAAAATAATTGTTGTTTCCATTGTTTTTGTAATACTTATTGCCTGCGCTACAGTGCCGATAACAGGACGTAGATCTCTCAATATAATTCCTGTTTCCACCCTCAATTCAATGAGTTTTCAGCAGTACAATGATGTTCTGGATTCCAGCAGCTTATCCCGGGATAAGCAGGATGGAATGTCTGATCAGATTGCAAATTATAATTGGGAATTTAATTTGATAGAAGATGATCAGATCAATGCCTGGTGTATGCCGGGTGGAAAAGTGGTTTTTTATACAGGGATTTTACCATTAATGGATAACGAAGCTCAGGTTGCTGTTGTGATGGGACATGAAATAGGGCATGCTGTAGCTGGACATGGTAACGAGCGGATGAGTCAGGGATTACTGACTCAGATGGGTGGATTACTTCTCAATGAAGCATTAGCCGAAAAGCCGGATGAAACAAAGCAATTGTGGATGGGAGCGTATGGTTTGGGTGCACAATTTGGTGTTCTATTGCCCTTTAGCAGGATGCATGAATACGAAGCTGATAAACTTGGCTTAATCTTCATGGCTATGGCTGGTTATGATCCTCATGAAGGGATAGATTTCTGGCAGAAGATGGCCAAACTCAAAGATGGACAAGCACCACCTGAATTTGCCAGTACTCATCCTTCTGATGCTAATCGCATTGCAGAAATCAAAAAAATCATGCCTGAGGTTATGACTTATTATAAGCAATAAAATTTATTAAAAGGTTGTGGATTACTAAATCTGCAACCTTTTTTTAACCCTTTTTTAGACTACTGAATAATTTCTCAACTCCATAAACAAGAGGATTTCCCACCATTCTTGCAATTTCAATCTTATGTCTCTTTCTATCTTCGTCGAGATCATCCTGCTTCTCTATGGATCTGCTCCAGACATAACCAATCGGGTTAAGAGCAATCTTTGCGTAATCAGCAGTTTTGTGTAATATCGTCATTCCCTTCATCGTATTAAACGTCCTGTCCAGGATATCTGAGGTAATATGTTTTGCCGAATCAATTACAAATTTCATGGTTGGATAAAGATCGCGATTTTTGCGAATATATAGGATAGAACAGTAATTTTCTGTGATATAGGAAATACGAGTTAAAAGGATAGCATTAACCATTCCGTCAGCAACAGATGTGATGATTTTATCGAGGAAGGGAATACTTTTCAAACTGTCTGAAGCGAATTTGGAGAACATCTCATCCGTTGCATATTCAGTACCTTCAGAGCCACCAATTGCCATGGAAAGATATACATTTTTTGCAATGACCCAAAGATCTCGATTAGATACGCGGCCATTATAAAGGATAAACAATTCTTTCACATGGTTTATGCTGCCAGATAGTATGAAGAGAGCATCAAGAAAACCATTCTGGGCAACAGCTGTGGAATAGAAAACCTGCGATACATGAGCATCTCGCAATTTATCTGCTCGCTTGTTCAATACCTTGATTATTTTTTTATAACTCTCTTCCGTATATTGAATGTCCGAGAAATCGAATTGTTGCTCTATTAGATATGGATTATTTTTAAAATTATCGATTCTTTTTTTGATAAGATCCTTTATCTTTGCCTGATCTGTTACTGGGCCATAATATGAACGAATTCTAAGGATTTTGGCAATAGGGATAATCACAAAGTAGATAAAGATAAAAGCAAATACAGCCAGTCCAGCATATCCAAGATAAGGATGAATTGAATGTAAATATGAGTAAAGGCTGATGCATTCTTTGACGACAGCATAAACAAGTATTAATGATAAAAACCAGAGTATTTTTTTTATTATTTTCATTTCATTTCTCCCGAAGATATCCTTATTGAATGTGACTATGTGTCAATAATATAAAAAGGGCTCTGAATAATCAGAGCCCCGTTAACCTCAGACTATAGGGGAAAGTGAAGGAGGATAACTATCTATATTTCTCCTGATTCTTCAAAGAATTCGAAATCATAGTCAAAATCGAAATCAAAATCAAATTCTTTGTCCAGGAAGATCTCTTCTTTTCTAAGAGAATCTGCATCAATATACATCGTGTTCAGCCCATCGATGGTTGTCTGCAGGTTTAAAAGTTTTCCCTGTATACCATCGGTTATTACTTCGATATCACCATCTTCAAAATAGAAGTCAAAAGAACCTGTTTCATTGTTCTGGTTTTTATGCTCACCGATCTTTACATCGATGGTTTTATCATCCTTAGCTCGTTTGATTAATACGTTTATTTTTTCATCTATCTCTTTTGCCTGGATAGCCTTATGGATATCTTTGATGGTCTCGATAATTTTTTTATCAATTTCCTGAATAATATCACCAGCCAATAATCCTGCTGTCTCTGCAGGACTTTCTGGTTGAATCTTCTCAATCATCACGCCATTTTTCACACCAAAACTATTTCTCAATTGATCATTTAATTCCTTCAGGATAACACCGATGTATTTTTTGGGTTTGTCATATTTGTAAACCGTTACATTTTGCAGCATGTGATTTTTGTAGTCAAAAAACTCTCTTACACCTAGTTTTACATCATAATTTTTGATCTTACCATTACGAAAACTCTTCATTTTTACTGTTTCTTCAGGTTGGAGGATATCAAGCATTTTGGTTAGTTGATCATCTGTGTAGATTTTTTCATTATTTAATTCCATCAAAACATCACCGTTTTGTAAACCAGCTTCAGCAGAGGGACCTTCATCTACAACCTTATCGAGGCAAATACCGTAGGATTCTTTGTAGCCAAGTTTTTCTGCTTTTTTCTCATTAAGATTCGAAAGGTAAACACCCATGTATGCCTTTTTAATCATACCGGGTTTTTCTTTTTTTCCCAAGGTTGCTATAAGGTTCTTCTCTCTTCCTTTTCGCAGAATTTGGATTTTCAATTGCTGTTCAGGTTTAAACATTGTCATCATTTTGATCACTTGATCTCTCGTGTAGACCTTCTCACCTGCAAGCTTGGTTATGATATCTTCTACTTCAATTCCAGCCTTTGCTGCTGGACTCTCTTCGGTGACTTTTTTCACCATAACTCCGTAATTGTCTTTAACCTCCAGTTTCTCAAATTCCGATTCAGCAATATCCCTCAAATAAACCCCCAGATATGCTTTGGTCTCTGCCAACAAATTAGCCGATAGCAGTAATGCCATAACTACTAAAATAATTGTGGATATTCGTCTCATTTTTCCTCCTCTATTAATAAGAAATCCTACGGGAAGATTTCTTCTTATCTTGTTTAAATTCAGAAACAACCATTACGGATCCTTCTGTGCTGCTGGTATATTTCCTGATTAAGTATGCCTTATCTTCTTCAAAATCAGCAGGATCCAGTTTGTTTGATAAACTTGGATTATGAATTGAAGTATAACGTAGGAAATCTTCTTGCTGCTGATTGTGGTTGTTTTCGGCAGCATTGATATTTTCGGATTCTTCAGGTTGTTCCGATTGAAAAGCAAATCTGTTTATTTTATAGGCTATGGTTGGATTTAGGATGGAAACAAAAGTGAAAATAAGTAATAGAGAAGCAAAAGCCACAGCATATCTGAAACGAACAGCATAGATATGACTTTTATCAAAATATTTCTCTACTAGACTTGCTCTCAATTTAGATTCGAAAGGATCATTTTCCAAGCGTGGGATTTTAATCTTCTCAATCTCTTTTTCAAAATTTTTCATTTTGAGACTCCTTGCTTATATGTTCTTTCAGTCGATTTAGAGCTCTATGAAGTTTTACTTTAAGGGCTCCTTCAGATTTATTCATTATCTCAGAAATATCTTCATAACTCATCTTTTCAAAATATCTTAGGGCTATAATATCCTGGTCTCCAGCTTTTAATTTCTGCATGTTTCGCTTAACTATTTCGTAATCAATTTTGGGGATTTCTTCATTGTTATAATGAATCTCTGTATTTTTGAAATAGTTCTGCTGTATTTTGCGTTGCCTTTTTTGATTGCGATAATATTGATTAATCTCATTAACAGCAATTCTGTACAACCAGGAGGAAAAAGCAATACGTTTTGAATCAATAATACGGAATAAATTAATCTTGCTCATTGCCTTGTAAAAGACATTTGAAACTATTTCATTTTTTATTGAATCTTCATTAACTCTGTGATAAACGAAATTATTGATTCTTGGATAGTATTCTTTATAAAGCAGATCAAAATATCTTATATCTTTTTTAGCTTTTAGAATAATCTCTTTTTCCTGTTCCAACTATCTACTCCTTATCAATATTCAAACTCAAAACGACCTCCATAAAAAAGGTTACAAAAAAATGATACTAAATCGACCCTTTTCTGGTCAAACAAATTTTAGAGAAGCATTGATCTCTGAAAATGGGAGTTATATTTTTCGCTGTCGTGGTTGTTCGTATTCGAACTGATATTTACAGATTCGGACATAGCAGGTAATAGGTTTAAGATGTAAATACCTGATAGATAGTGTGTTGCAGAATGGTATGGCTTTTGCAAATATTAATTATAAGTTGGGTGATTATTGATGGAATCTTCGCTGGTATTTTTTTATATTGGATTTTATGAAGTGACTATCTTAATCACTATGCTGAGGTTAAAATAAACAATGGGAGAAACGATGAAAAAGTATCTATTTGTAATAATGATTTTTTTGATAACAATAACGGTAAACGCTCAGGAATACACTCTTGAGGAATTAATTGAGACAGGTTTGACACAATCCTACA